>JABMNK010000053.1 GCA_013204595.1 Flammeovirgaceae bacterium | reverse complement strand
ATCATTTTTCTACAATCTTTAAGAACAATTTCAAGCACCACAGACTTCATAGTATCGGTTGGATGAACATACTTGTAAACAAAAGCCCAAGAAGATATTATGGTACTATAAAAAAACCGGGTAATTAATTTTTCAAGATCACCTTTTTTTCCTGAAACATAAAGTTTAGGTTGAAACTTGTCAATGAGTTTAACTCGTTTCCCATTTTCTTGTATAATCCAAACTGTTATCTTACCAAATTCAGAAGGATAAGCGATCCGGCAATCCCCCAACCGATCTGGGCATTTCTAGCGATATCGCCAACGGCATTTCTAATAAAAAAGGTCAGGATACCGATGCCCAAATAGGCGACACCTAGGGATTGATTATTGCCAGCAGCAATATCGAGCACCTCATCTGAGGCCAAGGGCAACGCCTGCTTGGCAATGACCGCCGCTGCAAAAAATAGCAATAAACCGACTGCGGCATTGTAGGCACTCAAAATCATTAAAGTTGTTTTTGAATTCATAGGGTTAGTTGTTATCATGGAACATACTTAAAAATAATAGATATTATTATAATCAACCCATATCATCTCCACTAATTTTGGACATAATTAAAGAAATTTAAGCCAAATAATTAGTCAAAAGTTAAAATTTCAATATATTTAAGCCAATATAAAGATTAAAGACAATCATCACTATCATTAAGCATCCATGGGCATAGCAATCAACACTAGGAAAACAGCAGCTAAGCAGCCTTCCAACGCAAGTCACGCCGATACACAACTAAGCACCATCACTGATAATCGATCTGCAACAATTACCCAAAGAAAATTAAGCGATGCCCTATCCACAAGCCCAAGGGCCCAGCAAGTCGCCCAACGACAGGGATTCATAATTACTAGCAAAGCGCCGGTCCAAAGAGCTGCAGACGAGGAAGAAGTGCAAATGAAGGCCAAACCCGTCCAAAAAGCCGCAGACGAAGAAGAAGTACAAATGAAGGCCAAACCCGTCCAAAGAGCCGCAGACGAGGAAGAAGTGCAAATGAAAGCTGCTCCCATACAACGAGCAGCAGACGAGGAAGAAGTGCAAATGAAGACTGCTCCCGTTCAGAGAAAAGAAAATAATACGGGTTTACCCGATAATCTGAAATCTGGCGTAGAAAAACTCTCAGGCCAATCTTTGGATGACGTACAAGTTCACCGAAATTCAGATCAACCCGCTCAAATGCAAGCGCACGCCTTCGCCCAAGGCAATCAAATTCATGTAGCCCCTGGGCAAGAAAAGCACCTACCCCATGAAGCTTGGCATGTCGCTCAGCAAAAGCAAGGACGGGTCAAGCCAACTACACAGATGAAAGGCAAGATACCCGTCAACGATGACAAGGGACTTGAACAAGAGGCAGACGTGATGGGTGCTAAGGCATTAAGTGTAGGTAATAGCGATCAAGGTGCTACTCAACTCAATGAAATTGGTAGGTCTAAAAATACCGTTCAGAAAGAGGGGGATGAAGAGGAACCAACTGATGAGGGTTTTGCCATGGAAGGTATAGCATCATTTGGCCTCGACTCAGGTGGTTTTCAGAATACAGAAACAGGCGAAGCAATCAATGGTAAACGTGCTACTAGTGACGAAGTAGCTATTCTTGCTAAAAAAGGTGGTCAGGCTTCAATTGCAATTGGAAGTGCGGTTGTTAATTCCGAAGCACTTGGAACAGCCTTGGAGGCTGGTAAAGGGATGGACTTAAATGAAATAACTGATAATGCAGCAAAACTCTCAGATGGTATATTTGGAAAAGTTGGGAATATAATGGCCAATGTTGTTGCGTCATTTGTAAGTCCAATTGCAACTGGTATCTCTGCTTTCTTGGACATATCGGCAAAAAGAGATCAACAACACGTTTTTGATGAATTAAAAGAAGCTGAATCAAGTAAAAATGGATATATTTTTAGTACTGAACTTTTCAAATTAGCAGAATATGCTCTTGGTAAACTTTGGAAGGGAATAACTCGAAGTGTTTATAGACTCGCTGGGGCTGTTGTTGATTTAACAGCAGCATTCCTCACATTTATTCCTAGCCCTGCGAGTGCTGCCGGTGCAGCCATAATGGCTGGAAGAAAATTAATGAATCTTGCATTGAGTGTCATGGGCGGGCTCAAGGCAGTCTATCAAACTGTAGTGGGTGAAAAGAAGGTAACGCATGCAAAGAATTTGTTTGACTCTGCAGTAAAAGGGGATCAAACAGCTATTCAACTCATATTTGATTTAAAATTAGCTTCCATAACTGGATCAAGTTTTGCGACAATCAATTGGCTTAATGAAATGAGTCAAGATGCACGAAATAGTATTGTAAAGAAAATTGGATGGGATGAAGGAGAAGCACATTCTATTTTTAGTGAAAATGGTGGGCCACCAAAAAATGCAGTGGATTTGGCAGTGAAGCTAAAAGCTGCAGCACAGCATAAGGAATCGGAAGCATTGATTCTTGCAGAACTCCAAGAAGTTTTAACAGGGTTTGGTACCTGAAAAAGCTACTTTACAAGCATAGAACTACTGATAAAAACGTAAAGACAGAGAAAGCAGTAGCCCTATTTATTGAAGTAATTGATCAATAATCATTCGCCATTAAACCCATTTGATGAAGTTTGTTTTAAATTTTCTTAATTAATCGCGATAGTATGACAAAGCGAAAATATTAAGATCTTGGTGTTTTATTTAATTATAATTTTAGAGTGAGAAAAGCAGCTCATCTTTAAAACTACATGGGACCACAATCATAAAATGGTAAAAGTTTAAAATAAAGCACCTCAGCTCTATATCTTGCCTGCATATTATGATGCCTAGTTTATTCCTTGCTGTTTCACAATTAACATTTTCTAAAAATATAGTTCAACCATCGGATGGCGATAAAAACTAGGAAAGATCGTTTTGGGACTTGTTCTAGCAATTCTAAAGCTAGCCTGAATGTCGCTCCCTAAAAAAAACGCTCATTTATTAACGTCAACCTATCCCCCTTTGCTCCATAAGCACATCGAGCCACCATCGAACACCATACTGAGCAAGAATCACTTTCTATCCAATTTGATCCTACAAAAGCTAGCGGCATAGAAAATAAGTAACACAGCAATGCTGCCCACTTCCACTGCGGATTCCATTGCTGACGTAAAGAAATTTTTATACTTGTACTAAAATATATTCTATAAAAATCAAACCCAAATAACTGTAGAAAATAAAAGTTCCATATATTTATGGCACAATTTAACATTAAAAAGTATCCTGTCACCATCATTGAGCATCTATGGGCATAGCAATAACCACAAGAAAATCAGAAGCTAAGCAGTCTTCAAACGCAAGTCAAGCCGATACGCAACTAAGCACCATTACCGATAATCGGTCTACAGCAATCGCCCAAAGAAAATTAATCGATAGCCTCTCCACAAGCCCCAGGGGCCAACGCGTAGCTCAGCTTCAAGCAATCATAGGAGCCAAAGCACCCGTTCAAAGGGCCGAAGATGAGGAAGTTCAAATGAAGGCCGCGCCCATACAACGAGCCGAAGATGAGGAAGTGCAAAGGAAAGCGGCGCCCGTCCAAAAAAAGGAAAATAACACCGGCTTACCGGACAATCTAAAGTCAGGAGTAGAAAATCTATCGGGTGTCTCAATGAATGATGTACAAGTTCACCGAAATTCAGACCAACCGGCCCAAATGCAGGCACATGCTTTTGCCCAAGGTACCGATATCCACGTCGCTTCCGGTCAAGAGCAGCACCTACCTCATGAAGCATGGCACGTAGTCCAGCAGAAGCAAGGCAGGGTAAAGCCTACAACTCAAATGAAGGGCCAAATTCCCGTCAATGATGACAAGGGACTTGAACACGAGGCAGACGTGATGGGTGCTAAGACGTTAAGTGTAGGTAATAGCGATCAAGGAGCTACCCAACTCAAAGAAGTTGGTGTATCTAAAGATACTGTTCAGAAAACGGGGAATGGAGATAAACCAACTGATGTTGGTGTTGCAACGGAAGGTATAGCGCCAGAAAAACAAAAAAACCAATCACAAGATCAAGAAATGGGTGATATGGCTGCATTGGGCCTAGGATTCGCAGGAGATGCAGCGGCAACCGGTGCTAGTGCATTCTCTAAGGTAAGTGAAGGTAAAGAATTTGTTGATGCGACTAGTGCTGCAACTGGAGCTTCAGAAACAGGTACATTCAAGGGTGCCGGGGATGATGGTTTCGCTGTGGGGGACGTTGGTGCCGCAGCTGGTCAAGTTTTAGGAGTAGTCGGTTCTGGATATAAAGCTTTTATGGCAGGTTGGCAGAACCAGGAAAAAGGCGACGATGTTATGAGTAGGGCCGATGCTGGCATGAAAGGGGCCAGCCTGATCTCCAAAGCCACCGAGATGTCGATGCATTTTGCGAAATCAGATACTGTCGCCGGATTATTTCCTGGAGTTAATTCTGGTATAGCCTTATTGCAAGCGGGATTAGATATGATGAAAGACAAAAGAGCCGCAGATGCTATTAGTAAAATTGAAACAGGTGGGGGTCTTAATGCAGATGCCTCCATTTACCTGAAACAATATGCGAGTAATATCCATTGGAAAATGATTGAAGATGGCGCAGAAGCAGTATGGGCGGCGGCGGAACTTATAGGTTTGGCATTTCCTGGTGCTAATGTTGGAATAGGCTTACTTCACAGTGCTACCAATTTATTGAAGGGCGGTGTGAAAATGTATCAAGCATATGCTAGTGGCAAAAAAGCCAAAGCGGCCGAACGCCTTGAGATCGGCGCAAAAGGTGGTTTATCTAAGGACGAATTACAACAGGTCCAATCGACTAAAGAAATATTAAAGAATGCAGGGGATGCCAGTAATCCATGGTTTTTAAGCATGATAAAAATGGAGCAGCAAAAAACGGATTTAGAAGCGATGAAAACAAGAAATCCCGAGCAGGTAGTGGAAATGAATAAGCTCCAACAACAGATCAATTATGGATTGGATGTGTACCAACAGAGTACGGGAACTAAACTGACTGAAAAGGATATCCTCAATGCGACAACACTCTTCCTCAATTTGATAAGAAGTCTCAAAGATGACATTATGCAAGATCATGGACGCTTTAAAAGGTTCGAGAATTGGATCTCTGGCGGTTACTTCGGACAAAAAGTATCTGCACAAACTTTTTTCACAGATATTTTTGGAGATAACCCAGAGAATAAGAAAACTGATTTAGAAATTTTAACGGCATTAGAGGCAGACCCTAAAGCCGTAGGAGAGTATCTAGGGCCGAAACTAAGTAGAACAATTGAAAGTGCCGAGGGTTATTCTGCTGCTGACCTATCCAATGATCAGTTAGTAAATACATTAAAACCCGAACTCGTGAGCAGTGCTGCAAAAGATCCAAAAGTGTTTGCAACTTTTGAGCATCTTGCTCCAGACATTTTTAAAAGGGACGTCATGTATATTGATAACTTAGAGTTAAAGACAACATTATTTAGCCAAGGTCTGGACCAATATTTTTCGAAAATAAATCCATTTTAATAACAAATAATGAACAATTTTTTAATTAATAATCTTGAGAAGACTATTGCCAATAGTAACGTTTTAAACTCTCAATTTCAGGACGTCCAAGGCCAGTTAGCTTTTGTCTTTGAATTTTTGCTAGATGAGAATAAACAAAAAGGTATATTCTTAATTGCGGAGAATGATGACTTTAATATACTCCAAATTTTTGTTCGTTATCCACAGACCGTATCAAAAGAAAATATACCTCAAGCCTTAGTTGCATTGAACAGAATTAATAGCATATCAATAGCCGGTTTTTTAATGCTCTCAGAAGAAAATGACATACATTATGCCCATTACAAGGCCAATTTGGTCCTCTCAAAACAATCAATCGAATCCAATTACCCCGAAAATGAATTGCTCGTTTTTATAAATTCAAATTTAGATATGATAGAGGCTTTCAGTGATGACCTTTTTAAGAAATGAAATCACTTGTCATCATAAAATAATTTCAGTTGAATAGTTATGATTAATAACTCCCTGAATTTTCCAAGCAACAATTTTTTTTCGAAAAATACGTATTTTGGAGATATTCAAGATATCATTCGTTCTAAACTGCTATAAACAGATTTAATTCCATTCCCAGTTACAAATTTCTTTGAAAACTCAGTGACGTTCCTTAACTCCTTCACTACGCGCTCAGCACGTAGCTCATGTTGTTTCCTCGAACTTGGTTTTAGGCTTATCTCCTGCAAATCACAAAAAGCTAATAATACAAATAACGCTCTTTTGACGGCTTATAAGCCTTTGGACTTGCCTACGATTTCCGGAGAGTCAGTTAAGCTACTTTGCTAATGTAATTTAATTTTTCGATACCATGGACCTGCCAAATCGATTTTTGTTT
>JABMNK010000052.1 GCA_013204595.1 Flammeovirgaceae bacterium | reverse complement strand
GAACTTGGTTTTGATCAATCCTGGACAAATGGCATTACTTCGAATCCCTACTGGTCCCCATTCTTTAGCCTGGGATTTGGTGAGCATGATCAATCCTGCTTTACTCACACTATAAAGACCTAATCCTTCACTTGGTCTCATTCCCTCAACCGAGGCAATATTGATAATCGATCCACCTCCTCGCACCTTCATCAGCGGATGGCACAAGTTGGCAAGTAAAAAACAAGCCCTTAGGTTGACATTCATTATTTTGTCAAAAACAGCTCCCGCTGATTGATTAAGGGGGCCATACACAGGGTTAGTCGCGGCATTATTTACCAAAATATCCACCCCTCCATAATGGGTCATAGTTTGATCGATCAGCGCCTCAAGCTGCGCCTCCTCACCGACATTGCATACTACCGCGTAGGCGTCTCCTCCCCGCTCAATAATTTGTTTTACGACCTCATCGACGGCAGGCTTTTTACGACTGCTAACCACTACTTGAGCCCCCATATCAGCCAAGGCCAAGGCTATGGCTGCGCCAATGCCCTTACTGGCTCCCGTCACGATAGCCACCTTTCCCTTCAAGTGAAATTTCTCTTCAATAGACATACACATCAAATTATATCGGCAACGCCCCCCCATTTACGTGCAGGGTAAACGCTGTAATGAAACTTGCCTCCTTGGACGCTAGATAAAGATAAGCATGTCCTATGTCATACGCCGTACCTATTCTGCCCACAGGAATGGTAGCAATCCCCGCGTCAATAACTTCCTGTGGCATGCTATCTGTCATTTCAGACTTGATAAAACCCGGTGCTACTGCATTCACGGTTATGCCGTACTTACCCGTCTCTCTAGCCAACGACTTGGTAAACCCTACAATACCGGCTTTTGTGGCTGCGTAATTTGTCTGACCAAAGGCCCCCAAAGTCCCATTAATGGAGGAGGTATTGATGATTCTTCCATATTTGGCTTCTCGCATGATAGGAACTATGACCTTGCAGGTATTAAAAGCGCCGGTAAGATTGACGTTCAACACCGTGCTCCAATCATCATCTGACATTTTCAAAAAAGATTTATCACGAATGATCCCCGCATTATTTATCAAGATATCTATGCGCCCAAATGTTGACATTATTTCGGCTACTGCCGCTTCGATTTGATCGCGCTTGGTAATATCGACTTTTTGAAAACTGATTTCCCCGCCCATTTTAGCGATTCGATCAGCCGTCGGCTGTCCCTCCAATACATCCCAGATCACTACCTTGGCCCCTGCTTGGCAAAAAACCTCACACGCTCCTTCGCCAATTCCTTTTGCCCCACCAGTGATGATGGCAACCTGTCCGTCTAGTTTTGTCATGATACTTTTTATTTATTAACGCTTTATTGATTTTCAATATTACAATTTTTCCTGTCAAAAGCTTCCATTCCTATGATTTTCCACCTTCTCAAATACGCGAAATCTTCTGTTTGCCATCTATTTTGGATTGGGACATTAAAGTACTGCTCGCTTATAGGCCACTCAGCGATCATCAAATATTTTTAACGTTTATTAATCAACTCAACAAATGATGCGTTCATCCATCAAAATGCTACGTTCATCCCAATTCATTTGCTGCTTTCAAATTGAGACATCATCTTAGCGGCATGATTCATTTGGAGATTCTACTCCAGTGGTTATGGTTGGTTGTTAAAGGCACTCTGTGGTGGGGTGCCTTTGTTTTTTAATAGGGCCCACAAATGACTGCCTGAGCTACTTAATTAAGTCAAATAATCTGGTATACTTAATGGTAAGGCTGCGGTTAGAATTACCCAATCTATCTTCAAACATGTTGAGCACAACAAACAAACCAGTATTGGACTGTTTTAGTACGGCAAAACGCATATTTACAGACCAAGTGTCCGACACACTATTGTATTGCACCAAGCTAGTTACATAAATCCGTGGCGTGAAGGAATAGGTCAAGCGACCCCGAAAAATATCCGTTGAAAAGGCGCCCTGTACTAGGGATACGTCGTTGCGTTGGTAACTAAACGAAGAATTCCATTTATCTCCTGTTCTTAACGCTAGTGTCAAGCTATTGGCCGCCCGATTTCCATTAAAAAAACCCCCAATCACAGAACGTGTACTGATCGACATCGCCTTACTTGGGTTGGTCATAAAGATAATTTGGGCCTCTTGATTGATGTATTCTCCAACGGGAATATCTATCCCATCCGAAATTTCAAAATCACTTAACACCCCTTCCTGAGTAAAGTTCACGCCTGTGTGAACCTCAAATCCTCCCTTCCAAGCCCAATGGTTATCTACATGTAGAAACCCCGTTGTCTGATTTCCCTCAAAATCCCAATACCCTCGGTAGGATATATGAGGCCGTAGCTCTAGTATTCCCAAAAAATCCTTCTTGGGCCTGATTTGTTTCAACACCAAAAATTCTGGCTTTCTGAAGGCTCCCCGAAGCAAAAAACCAACTTCGGGATTGAAATTATCCTGAACTTCACTATAGCCAGCAATGGCATTGAGACCATTCCACTCATATTGTGCCTTGATCAAAAAAGAGACATCCTCTCCCTCCAGTTCAGGCGTTTGGCTTTTGGCAATATATCCAGTGATCTGGGCTTTATTACCTAATCCTATCTTGGTATCCATGACAAAAACTGAATTGGAATTGGCGGTGTCTAGACCCATTCCATACCTGCTTATAAAGCCGCCGCCGACAGTCGTACGGTTTGCCAATTGTTGATTCATTCTGATCACAGTAAAGTTATTGGCAGCAATGTCCTTCTCCAATACTTCGTCCGTAAACATGCTCAACACTGCAATATTGGTATTCTTCTGCTTTCCAGACAATCGTAGACCTCCTAGTATTGGCACCAAACTGCCGTCATCGGAAATTCCTATTCTACGACTAAAAAAAAGATCAACCTCCCCTGGGCTTCCTACACTAAAAAGTCCCGCATTTTCTAAAAAAAACGGTCTTTTTTCAGGAAAAAACAAATTGAATCGATCTAAATTAACCTGCACTTCATCGACCTCCACCTGTGCAAAATCGGTGTTATAGGTCAGGTCCAATGTTAAACTTGGCGTCAATGAATATTTGATATCTACACCTACTTCTCCCGTTGATTCCAACTTCCGCTCATTGCTGTCTCGCTGTCCATTCCCTAGCACATAAGGAATCACCTTGAGATTTCCTGGAGATATTAAAGACAATCCTTTTAATTCACCAGCCAAGGACAATCGCTTGATGTCAAATTGAATAGGCATTGGGGACCAATATGCAATCTCATTGGTCTTACGAATATTACGTCTAAAATTCACGCCCCAGGTTACCTCCTCTCCCGACTGATATCGTATGGTCCTCAAGGGAATGGCAAACTCTGCACTCCAACCAAAATCGCCAACCTGCGTTTTGACCAGCCATGACGCATCCCAATTTAAATTAAAACCCCCTATAACGCCCCCTTGCTGACGATTGGCACTCAGATTGCCTTGGCCCTCATTATCCACTTGCCCGTCATATTCTACGCCTATTGAGTTGGTCCCAAAAACAAAGCCATTTTGTTTGTCGTGGTAGGTGTCTAGAATAAACAAAAATGCATCCGCCTCGTCCAAAGCCGCATCTCTGCGCGAATCGGTAACGACCAATTGTGCTGGTTGGCTATCAAAACAAACGACAGAAACATAAAAGGTCTCTCTATCATAGGCGATCCTGATCTCCGTACGCTCACTCGCGGGTAGGCCTACATTGGGCTGGATTTGAGTTAGTTCTGTGATCGGCACGATGCCTTGCCAAAGTGGATCATTAATGACCTCCCCATCGACGATGGGCACCTCGGAGATCGCTACGGCGTTATGTTCAGGTCGAACCTTGGTGTCAATCGTTTTTGTTTGGGCAAATGTTAAGAAGGGAAAAATTCCGATCACGGCAAATAAGCATCTCATATTTAGCGGTTATAAACCGAAGTTATCGAAGAAACTTGTCAAGACAATAAGCTCTTATGATAATGGTGATTATCTGTTTTAAGAGGAGTAAATCGGTACTCAATTACGACCTAGCTTTCCTACCTATTTGGGACATCGGCTCATAATCAATCTCCAGAAACTTATCCACATAGACGCCCCAGTAAGTAGTTACAAAATTGACATGATCGGAATGTTCCGTATATGCTTGGTAAGCTGCAGACGATTGGAACTCCATAGACAATCCATAGTCATAATCATTTTTTGGACTCGTTTGACGCAACAATTCAAATTGCTGCGCCCCAGTAATCGCCATTAACTTCATAGCTGCTTCCAGAAACACTGCCTCTTCATGCGATCCTTCTGGATATTTTAGTTTAAAAACTACGGTATGACGAATCATAAGACTATTTTGAAAGATTTAATTGGCGCCTCGAGCGGCCATTACTGTCAAAGATAAATCAAACACCAAAAATCAAACTATAAATCAAAAAAGACCAAAGTACTGGCAGTTGGCCCTCTTTGATTCTGTCAATTTCCTGAATTTTCAATTTTCCCAAGATCTTTGGTTTTCTCCTTTTATAAATTTCATGTACTTTAGGCCCCGTAGACAAACTAATAATTTAAAAAAATCTAATCAAAATGAGAGTTTCCCCGTTCTTAGTCTTACTTCTAAGCATTGCCCTTGCTAGCTGCAATCAGCCAAATAACCAACCGGCTGAAGTTCCGGCGTCCATAAATAGCCGTGAATATTATCAACTAAAAGTCTATACCTTCCAAGCAGCGGCACAGATAACTGCTACAGACACCTATTTGAAAGATGCTTTTTTGCCAGGGTTAAAAAGACTCGGCATTAATAACATTGGCGTATTTAAACATCTTACGAATGCCAAGGATACCCTTGAACAAACTTTTGTACTCATCCCATTCAACTCAATGGACCAATTCTTGAGCCTTGAGGAACGTCTGAGCCAAGATGCTGCCTATCTGGCTGTCGGAAGCGAATACCTCCTTGCTTCCTACGATCAGCCCCCTTACGAGCGCATTGAATCTACGCTCTTAAAGGCCTTTACGGAGATGCCACAAATGGCTCCGTCCATGGTAAATGGCCCTAGAGAAAACCGCATCTACGAATTGAGAAGTTATGAGTCGGCAACTGAGCGCTATTATCAAACCAAAGTAGATATGTTCAACGCGGGAGGAGAGGTCAAGCTTTTTGATCGTTTGGGATTCAATGCTGTCTTTTATGCCGAAGTAGTTTCGGGCTCAAAAATGCCCAACTTAATGTATATGACCACATTTGCCGACATGACCACGCGTGATGTTCTTTGGAAATCATTTGTAGACGCCCCTGAATGGCAGCAATTACTGAGCCTAGAGAAATACAAAAACAGTGTTTCTCATGCTGACATCACCTTTCTGATTCCAACTGAGTATTCGGACTATTGATAATGACCCAATGGGTCTCTCGTAGCCCCTTTGCATAAATGCTGGTCACAAATCGCTACGATATAGCGTAGGAGGTTCCTTGAGTCTCTTAAAAATTATCACGTAAGCTGCGATTCTCGAATCAATTATTTGTCAGTCGATTTGTAAGTTCAAGGTTCTCGTCTCACACTGCCTCGTTTTAAAAAACCATAAGGCGCCCTTGTGTTTTTTACTTCATTAAGCGCGTTGCTTTTGTTGAAATCGTACGGCGATAAGTATTGTATATATTTATGAAGTTTATCAGTAGAGCAAGGCTGGTTTGATCTGTTTAAACCGATATGATATTATGCGGCGGGTATGTAATAAACTAGCCTGATGTAGCTAAAGAATCTGAAAAAAGGTGGCAAACACCTCTTCGTATCTCAAGTTGAAAAGTTGCAGAAGTAGAGAAGTAAACCTCTCAAACATCATAGAAATATTTCCCAACTCAACCCCCTTTCAATTGCTACTGTCTGAATGGTACGGTTTAGCCAAAATAATAATATATTACCTTGACTTACACAGCAACAACTAATCTATTGCTTGAAAAATGCTACTTGCACATAACCCGCACAGTTGCAATAAGTGAGATTATTTGCGAAATTAGAACTTCGACCATCCACAGAGATGAAACAAAAAATCATAAATAATTTAGCAAATCCTCGACAACTTGAAGAATTGTACCGGGATAACAAAGCAACCTTCAAGAGCGCGTTCAACACCATATACCCCGAGATTGAAACAAATGAGATCGCTCAAATTTGGAATGAACGCTTAAACTTTAAAAGTAAAGAAATTTCATGGGGAACACGCCGTGAGCTCGCTTTTGTCATTATCGCTTCTATCATTGCCGGACTCATTGCTAAAATACCCGTATTCACCACAATAGAGGCCGAGTACTTTTATACTAGAAACATCGCATTAATCGTTTTTCCATTATTAACTGCCTATTTTTTGTGGCGCCAAAAACAAGATGTAACAAAACATATTTTTTCTGCAGTTGCCATTCTACTCTCCGCGTTATATATCAATTTACTCCCAAATAATCCCAACAGTGACACCCTTATTCTTGCTTGTATCCACCTACCCTTATTTTTATGGGCAGTGTTGGGATTCAGCTTTGCTGGTGACCACTTGAACAACTACCACAAACGATTGGATTTTCTTAGATATAACGCGGACCTGCTCGTAATGACCACTATAATTCTCATTGCAGGAGGATTATTTACCGCTGTAACGCTTGGGTTATTTACCGTGATAGATATCCCCTTGAAAGAATACTATTTACAATATGTAGGGATATGGGGCCTTGCTGCAGCGCCCATTGTTGGCACCTATCTTGTACAAACAAATCCTCAATTGGTCAATAAAGTTTCTCCCGTGATCGCTAAAGTGTTTACCCCATTGGTATTCATGATGCTTATCCTTTATCTCTTGGCTATTATTAGCACAGGAAAAGACCCTTATAATGACCGAGCGTTTTTATTTATTTTTAATATATTATTGATTGGTGTGATGGCCATCATTCTTTTTTCAATTGCCGAAACTTCCAAAAATTCAGAAAGTAAGATTGGCGCTTGGCTTTTACTTGGGCTCGCAATCGTCACCGTCGCGGTCAACGGCATCGCATTAAGCGCTATTCTATTCAGAATTTCGGAATGGGGAATCACCCCTAACCGAATCGCTATTTTAGGAGGAAATTTGCTCATTTTGACCAATCTGCTCATCGTAACAGTTCAGCTATTTAAAACAACCAAGTACAGCAACGAAACGGAAAAGGTAGCAAAAAGCATTGCGACATTTCTACCCATTTACTGCATTTGGACAATGGTCGTGACTTTTCTTTTTCCAATAATATTTAACTTCCAATGAGCGAAGTTTAGCCTTTCACTCCACAGAGCCAAGCACAGAAGCCTACACAAATCCGCCGTCAAGCTCCACCCAACAATAGTCCATTTATTTCTTGGTACTAGGCCTTTGGCCCACTAATGACTTGTGGATGGACGAGAAGGTCATCATCCCCAATCACCCAAGAGCAGACTTCAGCCGCTATTTGCATAGTTTATTACAGCTGATTTGTCTAAACTTTGATGACTTCCTAATCTCGATTAGTGCGAATAGACATCCGATCAAGAAGATAGGCCGTGGTGCTAACACTGGATGGTCGCGGTAATTAAACTTCATGAGATGAAAAAATGCCGCACCATTGGTCTGAGTCTCCCTTGCAAGACAAACTACACCATTGTTTGAGACGGATAGCAGATACTGTAAAAACATGTTTAGACGGAGGCGGTTGTGCTGAAGTTTGTAGTATAAAACTGTAATTGAGGAGTAAAAACCGCCCTCTCTTCTGTCAGGAAAAAAATAGACTTATCTTAGCATTTTTTGCCTGTTGGCTTATACGTTCTTTTACCTTATATGTATTTGATATTTTTGGCCTACTACTAATGAGCTTGAAATCGCAAGTATTGTTGCTAAATCCTTTGGTGTTTCTATAATCGTTTATTTATTATTGTATGTTGCAAAGGGATAAGAAAAACTAAATTCCTAGCAAGAATTATGTCAAGAGGTTACTCCATCTCAAAATTTAGGATAGTGTAACTTCTTTTGAATAGCTCACATGTGATAACAAGGTATAAAAATAATAAGGGTTAAGTGCCAAGCCCAATGTTTGAACGGCTCGCTGACGTCAACGATACAAATCACTAACGCGCGTCTCATCAAAATAGATTACCCACCCCGAAGGTCTCTCTTGATGATCAAGATTTACCGTCGCTCATGCTGCCGCCCTGCCGAGTGAAATGGGGTCCTTTGGTCGAATAGGTCGCGGGTAATCGCAAAATTCTGGAATAAGTTCTTATCAGCCAAGATACGGATCCTCTAAAGAAATATTTATCTGGAACTGAAATTTTATCCAACCGCTTTTTATAACGATCAGCGGTACCTTTTGCTAAATGGAATTGAAGCTGATCGCTGTCGATAAAGGTTTCGTGAATAATCAACGCGTTCTCACCTATGGCTTGGAAAACCTCAAATCGCAACAGCCCTTTTTCCAAATCATAAGCATCTGTACCAACCTGCTGCCACCAATGTTTTTGAGCTTCCAGTTGCTTTGGATCATTGGATTTGCAAGTCCATTTTGCCGTTACCTGTATCGACGTAGCCAAGGGGGGCTGATAATCTTCTTTTACATATCCAAATAAAAAGGACCCAAAGCTAACGGGTATATTTTGGGCCAAAAGCGTCTCCTTCACTGCCTCTGATAGTTCTGTACCCCTTACTAAGTGAAGTTCTGGATTGGCAAAATAATGCAATATTCCGTATTGCTCTTTGGCCGTAGTCGTAAAAAAGTGGATCAAAGTCTCCGCATTACTAAATACTTGATGAATCAAAATCGCATCTTCTCCTACGCCAAGATTAATTTCAGTCGATAAAATAGCTGGTTCATTTTTTGATAATTCAAGAATGATTTTCCATTCTTTCATCATGATGTTGGCCTCTTTTGATTTTCCAAAAAGCCCGCCTTTTCCCTTCGGCACCCATTTACCAGTAATACTGATCTCTTCTCCTATTTTGGTAGGCTGGCTTAAATATGCAGGCATAAGCTCCTCTTTTTGTATCATAATTGTTGAATTTTAACACACGTTTCCATTGGATCGTACAAAGATATGTCATTTACATAACCCTCATTACTTTCGTTTTTGATATTTTTCAAGGCTCTTTCCGCCACGTTTAATTAATTTGCTTTGTATAAACTTACATCAATCCTCGCTGACTCTTAGTTCCCGATGAATGCGCCATACAAAGAGGAACTGCTACATAGATCAAAATTTATTCTTAGAAAATTGGATGATGATTCATTGAATTTTCTATTCCGGAATGCCCATTAATGAATTGTTTTGGTCTTTAATTGCAAAAAATGAGATAGGACTATTCCCTGCTTAACCAATATCCTTAGCTTTTTAATTCTTGTATTGAGCTATCCTATTTGGGGTTGCTTTAAAGAAGATTTGTAGGTCAACTATTTATAGCAACAACCCACACGACATGGGCATTTAGACATCGATGATATTACAAACGCGTTGGATAAAAACAGGATTGGTTTGGGGTATTTTTATGTTGGTGACTAGGTTAATAAGGTTTCCGTATTTTGATGGTGAAGAATTTTCGCTGAAAACCTTATTAGTAGGGCTTATGCTTTGGGCAATTGGCTAACTGGGATTTGGGTACGTCCCCTCTCACAATTTGTTTTATTTAAGTATATTGTTGTCAAAAATGGCGTGTTTTGATCCACTCCTTTTTTACTAGACCGCTACCTACATGCCGTGGCAAAAGACATACGTCAATTAAAAATATGGAAAGAAGAACCTTTATTAAAAGTGCAACACTCACCGGACTTGGGATTACAGCCTTTGGGCTGCTGGGGGCGAAGGAAAACCCGTTCTACGCCAATCTGAAGGTAAACGAGCAGCGCATCTTAACACGAATCAATGAGCTTGCAAAATTTGGTCGTGACAACAACAATCGCGGCTACCGTGTCGCCTATACCCAAGGGGACATTGATGGCAGAACTTGGTTTATGCAGCTGATGAAAAATGCGGGGCTTCATCCAACCATTGACAGCGCTGGCAACATCATTGGCAAACGAAACGGAAAAAACCCTTCACTCAAACCAATTGCTTTTGGTTCTCATATTGACATGGTTCCCGATGGCGGCAACTACGACGGTACCTTGGGCTCAATTAGTGCCCTAGAAGTCATCGAAGTACTCAATGAACAGAAGGTGTTAACAGCGCATCCGCTAGAGGTCCTCATTTTCGCCAATGAAGAAGGGGGTCTCATCGGCAGCCGAGCCATGGTCGGTCAATTGACTCCTGAGGGCCTGCAACAGCTAAGCCAAAGCGGTGTCATGATGGCTGCTGGCATCAAAGCGATTGGGGGAAACCCTGATGACATTCAAGGTGCGATACGAAAAAAAGGAGATCTGCATGCCTTTCTTGAATTGCACATTGAGCAAGGAGGGATTCTTGAAAATGAAAACTTACCCATCGGGGTTGTCGAAGGCATTGTAGGCATTTTGGATTGCGAAGTTACCATTGAAGGATTTGCCAACCATGCGGGGACTACGCCTATGAAGCTTAGAAAAGATGCCTTATTGGCCGCGTCCAAATTAGTCATTGCTGTCAACGAAGTGATTAACGGCGTCCCCGGTAGTCAAGTAGGTACGGTAGGAAAAATTCAGGCGCAGCCTGGGGCCTACAACGTCGTTCCAGGCAACGTTACCTTAGGTTTGGAAATTCGCGATCTCTCGTGGGATAAAATTGAACAGCTTTTGAGCAAAATCGAACAACGTGCGGCCCAAATTGCGAATGAAACAAAGACAAAAATCATGTTTATACGAGAGGCCAGTTTCTCTAAACCTGCGCTTACAGCCCCCTATTTGCAAAAAAAAATTAACAACTGTGCCGCTACCCTTGGGCTCAAAACAAAAGTGATGCCAAGTGGTGCCGGGCATGACTCCCAACAAATAGCTGCCATTGCGCCTGTAGGCATGATTTTCGTTCCGAGCGTAGGCGGTGTCAGCCATTCACCCAATGAATTTACCAAAGCTTCAGACATGACCAATGGCGCCAATGTACTCTTGCAAACAATCTTGTCCATTGACAGGGAATAATGGAGCCCTATAAACCAAAAACGCATCTAACACCCGATGCTGCAAAACCAATCTCTTGTCTATCCGCGGCGTGTAGTGCTCAATCGCCTAATAGCTCCATTAAGTACACAAAATACCGCCTTCATCACATTGATTTTGTACCTCTTACCCAAAGGGGATAAGTTGTGTGGGCGAAGTAGGTTTTCGTATCCAATGTATACTTCAATTCAAACATAGAAACAAAAAAGAATGAACAGCCCTATTTTCATCAGAAAGTCAAAGAACACCAAAAACATCCCATTTAGCTTGGTCTGCAGCTTCTTGCTGATCCAACTCTTGGCTTGCAAAAACCAAACAGCGGACACCATAGAACAAACTGAGCAGATCGAGCAAACAAGTGATGATACAACCTATCCAGATGGGATAGGTGCGGCTCGTGACATCAGCTCCTTTGATCTAGTCGCTGAAATGGGTGTTGGATGGAGCCTAGGAAATAGCTTTGACGTGCCGTCAAGGGACAAGACGCTCTGGGGCAATCCCCTTACCTCCAAGGCGGTAATTGATGAGGTGAAAGCAATGGGATTTAAAACCCTAAGAATCCCCGTTACATGGGCGCCTAATCAGGCCAATAATGATCCCTATCCAATAGAACACAACTATCTGACTGAAATAAAAAGAATCGTTGATTACGGTTTTCAAAACAAGATGCACGTTATCATCAATGTACACCATGACAATAGCTGGATAATACCAAGCACCTCAGAAGCACAGAAGAGCGCAGACCGTTTGGGCAGTCTTTGGACACAAGTGGCCCACTTCTTTCAAGAATACAACGATTCATTAATTTTTGAAACCTTAAATGAGCCCCGCATTGAAGGCATTACTGAAGAATGGTCTGGAGGTACCTCAGAGGGCCGTGGCTATGTAAACGATTTTCACAAAGCAGCGGTAGATGCCATTCGGGCAACTGGGGGAAATAACGAAAAAAGACACCTCATGATCCCAACTTGGGCTGCAAGCACTGTTCCCATCGCCATGGAAGAATTGGTTATTCCCAATGATGATGAGAAAATCATCATTTCTTTACATAGCTATTTTCCTTGGCCATATGCCGGAGAAGCTACCACCTCTTGGGGATCTGACGATGACAAATCTGACCTGATCGCTGAATTGGACAAAATCAAAGAAGAATGGATCGTGGAAAGGAAGCGACCCGTTATATTGGGCGAATGGGGAACCATCGAAGCCAATTCTCTTCAAAGTCGTATCAATTATGGCAACTTCTATGCGAAGGAAGCCGCCGCACGCGGCCTGCTGACCATTGTATGGGACGACGGGGGCAATTTTAGATTATTTAATCGCCGCGGCCTCAGCTCGGCCTTTGGTGACGTTGCCGCGGCCATCGTTGCTGGTTCTCAACAATAGAGGTACAGCCAACCTCAAAATCCATTTCCGTAGCACGGACTAGCACACCTAGTTTAACCACCAAAACATCGATTTTAACCGACGCTTGCCTCTGTCCATGACATGACTTTTGTAGACCGCCTAAGGTGGTCCTAATTTTGAACACAAAGTATACTGAAATGGGAATATCCTCGCTCATATTTTTTTGCGCAAGGTATTAGCCGACATTGAAAAATATGATTTAGAACTTACAAAAAGACCAAAAAATATGAATCTCCTTTTTCTTTTGTTTTCGATAGTATTAATTGTTCAACAAGCAAGCGGACAAAATATAGAAAATAGTGCAACAAGTAATACTATCGTTTTTATTCATGGACTTTTTATGAGCCCTACAAGTTGGGAGCCTTGAATGAAATTTTATGAAGCAAAGGGGTATAAACATTATGCTCCTGCATACGCTTATCATGAAGGGAAGCCAACAGACTTGCGCTACAATATTGACCAAAGATTAGGCCAATTATCCTTTGGACAGGTTATCGATAATTATCTGTTTTTATTGACAAATTACCCGAAAAAACAATCCTTAGAGGGCACTCAATGGGTGATCATGCCATACAAAAATTAATAGGATTAAACAAGGGAGTCGCAGTAATTTGCCATGATTAAGCGCCACTCAAAGGCATTATTAGTATCAAATGGAGTTTCTTAAAAGCAAATTTGGGAACCATAAATCCGTTCAAAGGAAATTCTGTTTATCTACCCAGTGTGAAATGGTTTCAATATGATTTTTGCCCCACTATGACAATGGAGGAAGCACGAATTGAATACAATAAATTTGTTGTTCCAGAAAGCAGGAATAACCCAAGAAGAAGCAGAAAAAAAACCGAGAAAATTGACTTCCAAAAACCACATAAACCATTACTTATCATTGCAGGTGAAAAAGATCATGTGATACCTTCCTCTCTGAATAGGAAAAATTACAACGCATACAAAAATCAACAAAGTAAAATTGATTTTAAAGAGTTTTCAGGTAGAACGCATTACATCTGTGGGCAAGAAAATTGGGAAGACGTAGCCACCTATATCAGCGAATGACTTACCCTTTTAAAATAGCACATTGGTTTGATCTTGTTATTATACCTAAATTGTGTACCGTTTCAATTCAGCAAATAGTTTATGTTTAGAAAAACAATAATATTGAACCGGGCTTCTTTAATTTTCCTGCTGCTTCTTTCTGCCCTTTTTGGATTAAGTTCAGCCCTTCTGATTTTTTCCGAAGGGTTTTCATAGTATGATCTATTACCCTTATATGTGTTTAGTGTCCTGATTTTTGTGATTCTCCGGACAAATACCCGTACCCAAATCAATAGATAAAAATGAATGCGCCTATCTTTTTATTTACCATAAAGTATTAATTGAATTTCTTGTGCTTCTTGCGATTACAAAGCGCACACCAGTCATCCCTTGATCATACCAGATCCTAGAATAATCAAAAAAAATTGACCCAAAAATGAACCATTAGCCATATATATTTAATAAATTGATTGAAAATATATTGCTATGCCTAAGTATACACTGAACATCAATAAAACATCTTATGACGTCGAAGTAGCCGCAGGAACCTCCTTGCTTTGGGTACTTCGCGAAGATCTGGGACTGACGGGCGCCAAATATGGCTGTGGCATCGGTCAATGCGGTGCCTGCACGGTCCATGTAGATAAGCAACCGATCAAAGCGTGTCTGTTGCCCATCGAACAATTTACAGCGGGTCAAGAAATTACTACCATCGAAGGCTTATCTGAAGATGGGGATCACCCCGTCCAAAAGGCTTGGATTGAGGCCCAAGCCCCACAATGTGGTTATTGTCATTCAGGTCAAATCATGCAAGCAGTCGCCTTACTCGAGCAAAACGAACACCCTACGCGCGACGAAATTAAGGCGCACATGAATGGTAATCTCTGTAGATGCGGCACGTATCTGCGCATTCTTACCGCCATCGAAATGGCTGCAAAAACAAAAGCCCCCACCTTTTAATAAAAGCACAATGGCTAAAGATCTCACGATGACAAATAAAATTAACCGAAGAGCTTTTCTCAAAACTTCGGGAGGTGTGACGCTTTTTATAGGCGCGTCCGGTGTACTTCCCGTTTTGGTGTCTTGCCAAGACGACAAAAAAATCCGCGCGCAGCTGAAAAAAGTCCCTATCACCGCATGGGTACAACTCTGGGAAGATGGCCAGATGATCATCTACAATCCAGCGGCAGAAATGGGCCAAGGCTCCATGACTTCCCTACCCATTATTTTTGCTGAGGAAATGGACGCAGATTGGTCAAAAGTTCAGGTCGAATTTTCCCCCCAAGAAGCCGATATATATGGCGGTGAAGGATGGGCGCCTGGAACAAAGCTTATGTTTACGGTAGGGAGTAGGACCACTCATAGTTATTACCACGTGATGAGAAAAGCTGGGGCACAGGCGCGTTATGTCTTGTTAAATACAGCGGCTAACCATTGGAAGGTGCCTATTGAAGAATTAAACGCTGCTCAGAGTTTTGTCATCCATGAAAAGTCTGGCCAGAAAATAAGTTTTGGAGAATTGGTTCCCGTGCTCACCATGCCAACCGCATTGCCAGATTTTACAGAAGATCAATTAAAAAATCCAAAAGACTTCCAATTAATAGGAAAAAACATTCCCCGTACGGAAATTCCTGCAAAAGTCAATGGCACCGCTCAATTTGCCATAGATGTACGATTGCCCGATATGGTTTATGGCGCCTTGGAAAGAGGCAAACTACATGGTGCGAGACCCACACTTCTCAATGAATCTGAAATTTTAGCACACGCAGGAGTCATGAAAATCGTCCAGTTTGATTACGCCATTGGATTGATTGCTTCCACCCTAAAAGGCGTTTTAGATGCCAAAAAACTACTGAAAATCGATTGGAGTACCGCTACGTCCAGCGGCTACCACTCACAAGAGATCTACTCCGAATACGAAGCGATCGCAGCCAAAAAATCACAAGGTGCGGTCATTACCGAAATCGGGAACATGGGCGAAGCCCTCCGCAGTGCACATAAAACTTATACGGCCGATTTTAAAAACGACTATGTGTACCATGCCCAGATCGAACCCTTAAATGCTGTGATCCAAGTCTCTGAAGATTTGCAAACCGCAGAAGTGTGGGTCGGTAGTCAACAGGGAGGAGATACCAAACTAGGTGTTCCCGGTGTGCTTGGCGTTCCTCCCGAAAACGTCAACGTTCATTTGCAGTATCTCGGCGGTGGCTTTGGCCGAAGAAGCATGACGGACTTTGTGGTCGAATGTGCGATACTGGCCAAAGAAATCGCTCCCTTGCCACTGAAACTAGTTTGGACCAGAGAAGATGATGTAGCCTATGGCGCTTATCGGCCCTTGTCGCTTCAACGTCTCAAAGCAACCGTTGATGCACGCGGACAACTCACAGGTTTGTCACATACCGTCATCGGAGATGGCGGAAATCTCGTTGCGAGTGGCGTTAAAAATGACCATTATGACATTCCCAATCAATTGGCTGATTGGCGAGAAACTACCCATGGCATCAGATTGAAGCATTGGCGTTCAGTAGGTCATGGACCAAACAAATTTGCCATTGAGTCCCTGCTCGATACCATCGCTTTTGACCAAAGCGTGGACCCCGTCGCCCTTCGAAGAACACTAATGGCCCAATCACCTAAGGCATTGGCTACCTTAGAAAAGGCCGTAGCCATGTCCCGTTGGGATGTGCCTTCAATCGACGGACGCGCCAAAGGCGTCGCCTTCGTCGAACATGGCTCGATCGGTACCGGAATTTGCGAAATCTCCCTTGATCGAGCTACCGGCACCATCAACGTACATCATTTCTGGATTGCCTTAGATGCGGGTGTGATCATTCAGCCCGACAACGTCAAGGCCCAAATGGAAGGGGGCATCATCATGGGCATGAGCAGTGTACTCAAAGAACAAATAACCATTGTCGATGGGCAAGTACAGCAATCCAATTTTCACGATTATTCCTTGTTGAGAATGCAAGAGGTTCCTGACAGCATTGAAACTGCATTTATCCCTTCCAGCGAAAAGCCAGAAGGTGTCGGTGAAACCGCCACACCAATGGTGGCCGGTGCGATTGCCAATGCTTTTCTACAACTGACAGGTAAACATTTAAGACATTTGCCTTTTACGCCTGATCGCGTCTTGGCGGTTTTAAATAACTAGGATTTCATCCAGGTACCCGCCTAATGGTTAGTGGGATTCCTTAGAAATCTATAATTAAAAAAAGAAGTGACATACCAAAACCCCAAGGTGGATGAATACCTGAATCTTTCAAAAAGGTGGCAAACAGAAATGGTGCAATTAAGGATAATTTTGCTCAGTTGCCCCCTCGTCGAAACATTAAAATGGCGCCAGCCCTGCTACATGTTCGAGCAACAAAATCTCATAATTTTGGGGGCTTTTAAGGCGTTCTGTGTGCTTAATTTTTTCAAGGGGGCTTTGTTGCAAGATGCCCACGGCTTACTAAAAAAGCCCGGAGAACATACACAGGCTGGGCGCTGGATGCAGTTTGCTAGTGTCAACGAAATTATTGAACACAAAGGAATCATTCAATCCTATGTCTATGAGGCCATTGAAATAGAAAAAGCGGGATTGAAGATCACCTTGAAAAAAAATAGTGACTACCCGCTCCCCGGAGAACTTGAAAAAAAATGGAACGAGCTTCCCGCCTTTAAACGAGCATTTGAGGCCTTGACGCCAGGGCGACAACGGGCCTATCTGTTGTATTTTTCAGCCGCTAAACAGCCACAAACCCGCGAATCGCGCATTGAAAAATATTTACCGCAAATTCTCAATGGTAAGGGCATCAATGATTGCACTTGTGGGCACTCCAAAAAATTCCCCTATTGTGATGGCTCACACAAATTAATAGGAATATCCAAATAATCCCTGACGTCCGACTGCAATCAGGAATTGACGCATTTTCCACAAAAAGACCTCCTCTGCAAATTGACAAGTCCCAAATAGACGATGCTGATCATATCGCTATCAACACTTACAGCCACCCTCAAGTTCTGGGTACTTCACTACGGACCAACACGACGCACAAGTTGTTATTAAATAAATGGATACTTAGCTTTACTACATGCTCACCAAAATCGGCCCTCGTCTTGCTACTGCTCTAATCAAAACCCTCGGCATTTTGCCTCTGACCGTACTACAATTACTTGGAGCAGGCGCTGGCTGGGTCGCCTATTTCTTACCTGGAAAAATCAAAGAGCGTGCCCGTACCAATCTGAAAAACGCCTTTCCTGACACCTCAGTGGCTACACTTCACTCTGCAATGCTTAGCGCTACACAGTTATTCTTTGAAATGGCGTACTGGTGGACACGACATGATGATGCCTTTATTAATGCCAAAGTGCCGTTCGATAACTGGCAGGTGTTCCAAACAGCACTGGATAAAGGCAAGGGAGTCATTGTCCTGACGCCACATGCCGGCTGTTTTGAGCTAGTTCCACTCGTTTATTCAAGCCACTTTCCGGGAGCCGTCTTGTTTCGTCCCCCTCGCAAAGTATGGCTACAAGACTGGATTATGAAGATGCGCTCCAGACCAAAACTCATGATGGTACCCGCTAACCTAAAGGGCATTCGCCTGCTAGTCAAAACTTTGTTGCGCGGCAAGTCAATAGGTATTCTGCCCGATCAGGTACCCCCGGATGGCGAGGGTGTCTGGGCGCCATTTTTTGGTCGTCCCGCATACACCATGACACTAGTACAACGATTGCAAAAGCTTACAGGTGCTCCCATTTTTATTTTGGCAATCAAACGCAATGGAATAGGCAAGGGCTACACGTTGCACTACAAAGAGCTCATCGAACCTCTTGCCAAGGACGAGCTAGCTGCAGCCCGCACGATCAATCAAGAAATGGAAGAGATGATTCGAAAGATGCCTGAACAATACCTTTGGGGCTACAACAGATACAAAGTACCCAAAACTAAAATGTTCAAAACTCAAGAAACTTAACCCTCAGATTGCTTCAAGCATTATCTGCCAACTCTCTAGTGACGTTGCTTATTTAATAAAAAGAAGGGTTACGATGCACTCCCCCTCTTGAAAATACAGAACCTACCGATACAGAAGTGGCGGAAAAATGCGCCCGCTCTTCAAAGGCAAGGTAATACCAGCCTTCTGAGATTTTATGATTGACTGCATTTTTAACGAAAAGAACTTCTAGCAATAATTGATGTTAAATAAACTAGAAATCTTTGCAATTAAATCCTATTGTAAAAGTAATCCTAGATCCAGAGGGTCCTGCATCTCCTAAATAAGGATCTTTTCTATCTACAGAAGGAACAAAGCCAATATTTACTGGCATATTCACACTTCCTATTTTGAAGTTTTTACCTATGGCTAAGATTGGAGCAAAACCAGTAAGGGATATATTTGCTCCAAGGGCAAATTCATAACCTTCTTCACCTCTAACGCCCATTAAAGCAGAAAAAGAGGGTAGAAGTACTCCTTTTTCTAATCCACCAACACTGACTAACTATTCTCCTAAAAAGGCAAATTTAAGAGAGTCATTAGTAAATCTATTTTCCCATTGATAGCCAAATTGCGTGATAAAATTAGACTCGACTCTCTTTGAAGATGTGCCATCTGTTAAGAAAGTAGCACCAATTCTAGGACCCTGGAGTTGTTCTACTTGAGCTTTACATATACTCACAGAAATGAGTAGAAATGAGTAGAAATGAAAATATTGATAACTGCTTAATTAGATTCATGATACTATGATTTTGGTTAATTTATTATCATAATTTACAGATTTATATTTTAAAGACAACGGTAAATTTACCAATTTTTCTTTCTAACAGAAATAAATAAGGGATTCTTATAAAGATAGTATTTGCGCTTAGCCCTTATCTGGTACAGTTTTGATCATATCGAACCTAATTATAGAGAGTATCTTCATTGGGAAAATAAAAATATTTTTTGGAATCATCTGGAAAGGTAAGGTGTTTCCGAAAACCTGTAGGAATATACACTCCTGTATTTCGCACTTGATGGTCAGCATCAAAGACCAGCTCAATCTTCACATCAATATCACCATACTGCTTTGACCATTTTCTTAATTGTGCTTCTATTTCTGACCATTCTCCTTGATTGAGCCTGTCAAGTTGCATGGAGCAGTTCACAAAGGAAAAGGGGGTCTTTAGATTTGTGTAAGAATCACTGAATGCAGCAGCAGGAGCGTTAACCGGTTGTACACGACAGCCCCCTATACTTCCTCCCTTTTGGTAGCTAATTAGCGCCTCTCCATCCCATTATCCCTCCATCCCCACCTATGTTCTGTACCGTTTATGACTATTAATAAAACCCTCGACACTACTGAACCCATTTCTTTTTCCTATTGATAAATTTCAACTAACTTTAATTGACTACTGTATTATAAAATAGTATCTATATGACTTCAAGAAGACTTTTCCTCAAAAAAGGCATTATTGGTGGATTAGCGGCTCCCTTATTGACTCAGGACAGCCCGGCGATCCCAAGTATCAGCAACCTCCAAGAAAAAAACATCAATGATGCCGAATACTGGCAAGCAGTGAGAAAACATTTTGTACTCCGTGAAGATCAGGTATACTTCAACAATGGAACCATGGGGCCCACACCTGGTTATGTAATCAATAAGATTTCTGAACACCTGTTGCACTATAATGTGCACGCTGCCGAGACCGATTACAAAGATGGCACTGGACCCGAATTGCTGACGGGATATTTCTCATACGACTCCATCCGTCAAAAAATTGGCTTAATCATCAATGCTGATTATCAATCAATCGCCCTTACCCAAAACGCCACCTTTGGGATGAATTATGTGGCCAATGGCCTTGCCCTCGAAGCGGGTGACGAAATCATCAATACCAACCAAGAGCATGGTGGGGGCTACGGCGCATGGATGTCTCTGGCCAAACGCCATGGATTGGTGTACAAACAAGCCCAAATACCTATTCCAGCCAACGATCCAGAGGCGCTTTTCGATGCCATATTCAAACTAGTAACCAAAAAAACAAAGGTCATCGCCATTCCTCATATTGTATCCGTTTATGGCACGGTCATGCCTGTAAAAGCCATTTGTGCTGAAGCACGCAAGAGGGGTATTTTCACCGTTCTTGATGGGGCACAATCGGTAGGTCAGGTACTCGTGGACGTCCAAGACATCGGCTGTGATGCCTACTATTCTAGCCTTCACAAATGGCTCCTCGCCCCAGCAGGAAATGGCATTCTGTACATCAATCCCGAACGCATAGGGGAAATATGGACCACCATTGCAAGCTATAATTGGGATAATCAAACGGACCACGGATTTCGTTTAATGCAAAATGGCACCGGCAATCCTGCATTAATGGCGGGATTGGATGCTTCACTTGATTTCTACAATACCATTGGACAAGATCGATGGATAAGTAGAATCAAAACCCTAGGTGATTATCTCCGCAACCGCTTGCAAGCTATGGATCGTATTACCATCCACTCGTCAACCCATCCACAGATGTGTGCGGGATTGACTACTTATGCCCTCGACGGCTGGACAGGTCCCGATTTGCAGAAAGCCATGTGGGCACAAGAAAAACTGCAACCGCGTTCGGTAGGCACCGAACTACTGCGACATTCGGTACATATTTACAATAATGAATCTGAAATTGATCGGGCCATTGATGTCATGAATGGGCTAAAATAAATTCAGCGCAGCTTTTAGCGTTCGGATTCAGGGTAATCAGTAGGTAATCCAAGGTATTCAAACTGGTCAATTTCTTCGCCAAAATCATGTAATTTGATTTTGATTCGAGCATAGGCCGGACCTCCAAGGGGCAAATGCAAGGGGGGATTCTTGAGTTGTGTCAACTCATACATTGCATTAACCACCCTAATTGGGTCTCCTATTTGCTTTCCACTTACCGCTTGAATGGCTTTGATGTTTTTATGAGCCGTCTCGTCGTAATCTGCGATTTCCGCACCAACAAAGGTGGCAGAGGTCCCCGCCCAGTCTGTTCGAAAGGGTCCCGGCTCTACATTTGTAACATTAATCCCCAAATGCTTAGTTTCGGCCGATAAGGCCTCTACGATACCTTCCAATGCAAATTTGGATCCATTATAAATACCCACTCCGGGGAACCCATTAAGGCCAGCGATAGAAGTAATGTTCAAAATATGTCCGGATCTGTTTTTTCTCATAAATGGCAATACTGCCTTGATCATGGCAACCGCGCCAAATACATTTACCTCAAATTGTCTCCTAATCTCGGCACCATCAATGAGTTCAATAGGCCCCAACGACCCATAACCCGCGTTATTTACCAAAACATCTATTTTTGATCCATACTTCTCTTGAATCAACTGATGGATGCGTGCCTCGGCATCCTCCTCCGTGACATCCAAGACAAACCCCCTAATCGAGCCGGAAGAAAGCGCCTCAAGCACTGGCACTTGCTCTTTTTTTCTGACCGTACCTATTACCTGATCTCCCTTATCTGCTACCGATTTTGCCAATTCCCTCCCAAATCCAGAAGAACATCCTGTGATTAACCAAACCTTCTTTTCCATTAAACTCATTTAAACGTTTCTATTTGTTTCGCTATGCAAGCGAATTGTGAACAATATAATGATATCCACCCACTATTAATTGCCGATTCTACAGAAATAATTACGCCTCATAAAGTACCTTTTAAATGCAAACAAGACGCCATCGATTTGCTTCAGTTATCTAAGGGATTAATAAATCTTTTGTCATCAACGGGCGTGCCAATGGTAATATTGGAAAATATATATTCCGAACGAACACTGGCAGTATAAACCTTAACGTGAGTCGCAAAGATCAATCCATTGATGTCGGTATATTTAACCACCTCTCTGGTCAATTTCTGACTCCCGGTGGGGAGCTCTCTGGTAATGATGGTTTTAAAAAGTAAATAACTATCGGCGGAAATAAAATACTCCCTGGTTTCTATGCCCCTTAATTCCATAATCCAATAATACCATTGGTCCTCAATAGAAATCTTCCCTTTGTAAACCATGTCCATGGATGCCCCCACTGGCGTTCCAAATATGAATACATTTTGGTGGATAAGCGCCTCGTCAGCTGTCATTAAAACCGCTTCATCACTTGTCCATTTGGCAATGGTCCATGAATCTATCCCGTTGTAGGCTTCAAGAAATCTTGATCGCTGACTAACCATCAGAAATTTATTTGGCCTCTTCATAAAAAAAGTGACGGGATAATCCCCATGACTCCCCAGCCAAAATCCTTTGGTACTAACTGTTTTGATCCCTTCCCAATAAGCTGGCTGATGTGCCTCTGCATGCATGTTCATTAACTGCTGAAGACTGTCTTGAGCACTAGCCGTGGCAAAAAAAAGAATTAAAAAAGTATTGATCAAATACCTACGCACCATCTATGTTTACCATTACTACAACAAAAATAGGGCCATACAAATTAAAACGAAGCGAACCGCTCCTCGGGAACTGATTCCAAAACCTCTACCTCGGTCAGCTCTCTTGTCCCCCGTTCGTTCGATAACAGGATATTTCCCAATTGCTGATAATTGCCCCATGGGGAAAGAAATCGCGGTTCCAAATCTGTGAAATGGGCATAATATGCCCACTGTTTTACCAAATTTGTTTCTTTCGATACCCAGACCCAATAGGCATTCTCTGGACTTACTCCCACGTTGTCAAAAGTCAATTTGAGTACATCTGACCATTCCCCCATTTGAGTAGTGTCCTCTTTGAGATAAGTCAGTGTAACTCCTGTATCTTTTAATTTATAGGGCATTACCAACCAATAAGAATCATTAATCCATGTCCGCCAACCTTGCTCCAAATAGTAACTGACGCTATCCGTATTTACCTCTTCCGTCCCACTTCGAAATACCCGTCCTGTCATTTCCTTTAGATCTAATAAAACAACTTGATCATCTCGGCTGTTTTCAATACGTACCCGTCCTGCCGTTTTGTCCCACAATAATTTGCGGCTTCCAAAAAAATTCCAGCTGAGGTATCGGGTTTGGTCCCAGGCACGTCTTCCACCCATCGCATGCATAACGCGATCAGCTATAACAATCGCCAAGGGATCAGAACTTTCCAAATCAAAACCCTCAGCAGGGGCATTCAAATCCTCCTCGTCAAATGAACTGGAACTCCCTCCTGTATCCCCGCTAAACTTGCACTGACTCAAGGTAAGACCTAGTACCAACAAAAAAATAACGTTCTTCATGTTTTATCTAAATTACCTAGTAATAGCTCTGGGATCTGACCTCAAGAGCCTCCATTGTCTCTATTGTTTGGTAAATCTGCGACAACGTATCAATTATCCTTCTTGAATTTATCAAAGCGAGTTGGTATTACCATTTTGGGAAACCGATTATTACTTTGATCTACATCCGCAGTCGCCTTATCAGGATCTATGAGAATATTAACGACTTCTTTTTCTTTAACAAATATTTTGGTGAACGCTTGCTCGTTGTGTCTCCAAATCTCCGCAGGAAGGGTCTCCACCTCTTTCGTTCCGTCAACATACGTCCATTCAATAATGACCGGCATGACTAGCCCTCCCTTATTGACCATCTTCACTTCATAAAAGTTTTTATCTGCTAATTCCTCTTTTATCTGCTGTTCATCCAACTTGTTTTTGAACTCTTGGTAATCTCGCGATTTGGTGTTCTTAAAAACAAATGTTTCAGCCGCCTCTGAAAATGATTTTTTATCCTCATTCAAGTTTTGATCTGTTCCTTTAATCTGCTTTCTTTCAAGTTCATTTTCCTCCTTTTGCATTTTAAAATACCTTACTTGATCAACACCAATATCCACGTTATCGGTGGTATAAAACCATCCTCTCCAAAACCAGTCCAGGTCTACGGCAGAAGCATCTTCCATCGTTCTGAAAAAATCAGCGGGTGATGGGTTTTTAAACGCCCATCTTTGTGCATATATCTTAAAGGCATAATCAAAAAGCTCCGGCCCCATAACTGTCTCTCTTAAGATCGCTAATGCTGCCGCTGGTTTGGCATAGGCATTGTTGCCAAATTGAAGAACCTGTTCTGAATTGGTCATGATGGGGCGCATCAATCCTTGCTGACCACTCATATAGGGCACAATGCTTTCGGCCGAGCCTCTACTTATAGGAAAATTGGGGTCATAGTCTTTGGTAGCAATCGACTGGATAAAAGTATCCAATCCTTCGTCCATCCATGTCCATTGTCTTTCATCTGAATTGATAATCATTGGGAAAAAATTATGCCCAACTTCATGAATGATTACCGAAATCATACCCCACTTGGTTTGATCGAAATACGTCCCATCTTCCTTGGGACGTCCAAAATTGAAACAAATCATTGGATACTCCATACCAATACTTGCCGCATGTACCGAAATGGCAACTGGGTAAGGATAATCTATTGTGTGTCTGGAGTAGGTAATTAGCGTTTGTCTTACCGCTCTAGTAGAATGCGCTTCCCATAAGGTATTTCCTTCCTTGGGATAATAAGACATGGCTAGCGGTTTTTTACCGTTTAAATCGACCGCCATCGCGTCCCAAATGTATTTTCTAGAAGCTGCAAAGGCAAAATCCCTCACATTTTCTGCTTTGAAATGCCAGGTTTCTGTTCCCTTACTTTTGTTTTTCTCACTGTTCCGCGCCTCGGCCTCCGTGACAATTATTACCGGATCTTTAAAGCTATTTTTAGCTGTTTCAAACCTTTTTATCTGGCCCTGCGTCAGCACTTGCTCCGGATTTTGTAACCACCCTGTAGCTCCGACAATAAAATCATCCGGAACAGTAATGGATACATCAAAATTTCCAAAGCTTAAGGTGAACTCACCTCTTCCCAAAAACTGCTTATTTTGCCATCCTTCGACGTCATCGTAGACAGCCATCCTTGGATAAAATTGGGCAATAGTATAGGAGTAATTGTCATCTTCTGGAAAGTATTCATATCCCGAACGTCCCTTCTGAGACATGCGGTCATTGATATTATAGTTCCAATCAATATTGAAAACTATCGAGTCTCCTGAGATAAGCGGTTCATCAAGATTGATCCGCATCATCGTTTTATTGATCACATAGTCCATGTCCGCACCTCCAGCATTCGTGATTTTTTGAATTTTAAATCCCCCATCAAAATCATTGACATAAGCAAACAAATCTTTTGCTGACAAGCTGTCTAGCATATTCGATTCCGTAACCAGCGGCGTATCCGAATCTTGCGCCCTAAAGTTTTGATCCAATTGCAGCCATAAATATTCAAGATCATCTGGCGATTGATTGAAATAGGTAATGCGCTCGTTTCCGGTGATTTGTTGGCTCTGATCATCAAGGGTGATTTGAATTTTATAATCTGCCCGCTGTTGCCAATACGCTTTCCCTGGAGCCCCTGAAGCGGTTCGCGTACTGTTGGGCGTTGGCAGTATAGTGCCCAGCTGTTCAAATTTTTGTCCCCAATTCGGATCTGTTTGGGCCTTAAGTTGGATAACAAACGGTCCAAGCACTATCAATATTATAAGTAATTGTTTCATATTCAAGTATTAAATTAAATCCAAAATCTGGCTTCGATCATTAAAACAAAAGTGATGCCTATAATTATGGAGGAAATGATGATTTTCCAATCACGTCGATCTACTCCAAATAAGCCAACAAAAAATGCACTTATGATCAGAAAAAAAATCATTACCACGATCTGTCCGACCTCTAAGCCCAAATTAAATGCCAATAATTGTTTTATTATCGCTGTGTCCCTACCCAGGATTGCCTTCAAATAATTAGAGAATCCAAACCCATGAATGGTACCAAAAAACCCAGCATACAGATAATTAAGAGATACCTTTCTTGTCGAAGGAATATATCTATTGCGGTCTCTAGTGAACAAATTAGATCCCGCTGTAATCAGAATCGTCAACGGAATTAAAAATTCTATAAGATCCGAATCAACATTGACCAAATCGAATGTTGCCATCGCAAGCGTAATGCTATGGCCAAAGGTAAAGGCTGTTACCAAAATTAAAATTTTACGCCAATCACTTGCCAAATACAATGCCGATATTGCAACTACAAAAAGCATATGATCGTAGCCTGCAAAATCCAGAATATGGTAAAGTCCTAATTCAAAATATATTATAAATTCTGTCATTAACTTATTGTTAAATAAATCAGCATGCATTACACACTATTCATTCTTATTGCTAAAGTATACCTTCTGCATGCATTTCATGTCAGTGTTTGTGATGTGGTGTACAATTCTGATGATAAACATCTCAAAATAAGTGTTCGACTGTTTTTGGATGATTTAGAAAAGGAACTAAAAATCTATTCCAAAAATCCTCAATTGGACATTAGCCAAATAGACCCCACGACATTAAATCACACAATGGAACAATATTTTACTGATAAATTTGGCGTTAGTGTCCAAGAGGAAAAGATCAACTTGGTTTTTCTGGGGAGTGAAATTGAAAACGACGCCCTGTGGTGTTATTTAGAATACGAAAAAATGAAACCATTCCTAGAAATGACCATTTCAAATGAACTTTTGTTTTTGGCATTTGACGACCAAGACAATTTAGTTCATGTTCGAAAAGATGGCGTGGTCAAGAGCCTGCGGTTATATCCCAAAAAAGCAATAGCAACTGTTAGCTGGTAACATTAAAGTGAAAGACATCTGTCTCTTCCCATTGGACGCCATCATGCTTTAACAGCGAAATCCCATTTACTGAAAACTGTCTATCAAAGGATTGCGTTTGAAAAAAATCCCATGCCTCAACAAAAATAGCCCTTTTCAAATCGCGAAAAGCAATCGTAACATGTGGATGAAAGGCTTGATTTTTATACGCTTCATTGAAAACATTCCCTTTCTTCATGAATAGGGCCACCTGCTTTTGTAATTTGTTTAGCGGTTCGGTTTCCTGGACATTGACAAAGATAACACGCGGCTCAAAACACCCAAAATTCTTTAAATTCAATTCGAATGGTGATAATTCTTGAACCAATTGACCTAATCCTTCTGTGAGACTTTGTTTCTTGTTAATTTTCCACTTGAAGGGCATGTGAAGGGTAATATGAGGTGGTGACTTCATGGCATGATGTGAGTGATAGTTCTCGGAAACAATTTTTTTAAGAACCATTACTTCTTTCCGAATATCCTGAGGTAGTACCACTGCAATAAAAAATAAGTCCTCCAAAATTGCTTCTCGCTATATTTAATAACTTTCTGATTAAAGAAACCTTTTATTACTCAAAATACAAAGAAATGAGAAAAATACTACTTGGATTAATTATCGCTACGTGTCTCTCTGGAGCGTCTGCCCAGAAAAAAGGTTCTTCCAAAAATAGTCCTTCTGCACCCACTTCCCATTCGATTGCTGCTTTTACTAATGCAATGACACGCACCGAGGGTTATTTCAATTATTTTTATGATGATGCCAAAGACAAATTGTACTTAGAGATTGACCTTAATGGTCGTGATTTTCTTTATGTAAACTCCCTTGCTGCTGGGATTGGCTCAAATGATATTGGGCTTGATCGCGGTCAACTAGGCAATGAAAGAATTGTACGATTTGAGAAACATGGCCAAAAATTAATGTTGATGCAACCAAATCAGGACTATCGGGCCGTTAGCCAAAATCCTGACGAAGTCAAGTCTGTTCAAGAAGCATTCGCCTCCTCTATCCTTTGGGGATTTTCTATTGTCGCTCAAAATGACACCCATTATTTAATTGACCTTTCGGATTTTCTGCTCAGAGATTCCCACCGTATTTCTAACAGGCTAGCACAGACCAAGCAAGGTAATTATAAAATTGACCCTACCAGGTCCGCATTGCATCAGCCCAACATAATGAACTTTCCGCAAAACACTGAATTTGAAGCAACGCTCACGTTTACCGGTGAGCCCATAGGTGCCTATATTCGCTCCGTTGCCCCTTCCGCCGACGCAGTAACCGTTCGTACCCATCATTCTTTCATTCAGCTTCCTGACGACAAATATGTGCCTAGGGATTTTGATCCCAGAAGTGGCTTCTATAATATCTCCTTTCAAGATTATGCCACTCCCGTAGCCTCCTCTCTTGTAAAACGCTTTATTGCTAGACATCGCCTAGAAAAATTGAATCCTGAATTCGAAAAATCCGAAGTAATCGAACCCATTATCTATTATCTGGATAGAGGTGCGCCCGAACCTATTCGATCTGCCCTCATGGAAGGTGCACAATGGTGGAATCAAGCATTTGAAGCCGCTGGTTTTATAAATGCCTTCCAGGTAAAATTGCTACCCATTGGGGCGCATCCAATGGACATTCGCTACAACATGATTCAATGGGTACATAGATCTACCCGCGGTTGGTCTTATGGAAGCTCTGTCGTGGATCCCCGTACAGGTGAAATCATCAAAGGTCAAGTGAGTCTTGGCTCATTAAGAGTGCGACAGGATTTTCTAATTGCCCAGGGACTATTGAATGAATACAGCCAAAGCAATGGCCCATTAATGGCCCTAGTCTTGGCTAGATTGCGACAATTGGCTGCTCATGAGGTTGGCCATACCCTTGGTATTATGCACAATTATGCGGCCAGCAGTAACAACCGCGCCTCTGTCATGGATTACCCGCACCCATTGGTAAAATTAACTTCTGCCGGTGAAATCGATTTGTCGGATGCTTACGATATTAATATTGGCGAGTGGGACATTGCAGCTATAAAATTTGGCTATACCCAATTCACAAAAGGTACCGACGAATCGTCTGCATTAAATGAAATTATTAAAACCGCTCATCGAGAGGGCCTCCTCTACATAACAGATCGAGATGCAAGAGCTGCCAATGGCGCACATCCTGTTGCCCATCTTTGGGATGGTGGCGCTTCAGCGACGAATGAACTCAATCGCATGATGGCTGTCAGAGAAAAAGTACTACTCAATCTATCCGACAATAGTTTACCAAAAGGCGAACCCTATTCTTCATTGGAAGAAATATTGGTTCCCATGTATCTTTTTCATCGCTATCAAATTGAGGCCGCATCAAAGGTGATCGGAGGGCTGGATTATACCTATTCCGTGAAAGGAGATGATCAATTAAAAACAGCGCTATTGGATCCCTCCCTTCAAATAGATGCATTACAGGCACTGATCAATACACTTCAACCCAAGGCGTTAATGCTCCCCAAAAAGCTTCTCATCCAAATTCCACCCAAAGCTCCTGGATATAATAGAGGCCGAGAATCATTTATCAGCAAAACTGGCCCTGTTTTTGACTACTATTCGGCCGTTGAAACTGCCGCCGAAATGTCTCTTACCTTTCTATTAAATGCAGAAAGGGCCAATCGATTGGTCATGTACAACGATTTAGATGCCAATCAACCGGGCTTAAGTAAAGTGCTCAACCTCCTATTAGCGCAAACATGGAAAAAACCAAATAATAATCCAGAAGAACGTGCGATTCAGCGAATAGTAGAATGGCAAGTAGTGGAGAAACTGATGCACTTGAGAGTAAATACAAATGCTCAAACGGATGTTCAATCCATAACTGAAGCAACCCTAAACGACCTTTCTGCATACTGCAAACTGACAAAGGCCTCCAATTCAGAAGATGCTGCCCACTATGCCAGAATAAGTTCAACTATTGATGCTTGGCTAGAAGCGCCTGGCGAGATTACCTTCCCCAATCCACTTAAAGCACCCGATGGGTCCCCCATTGGACAGGATGAAGATTTCTTGAATTATTGTGGCGCAGCATACTGATCTATGTTTCTTGTTTTGGACAAATCGGAATGATACTTGTCTTTTTATGAAAGGAAATAAGAGGTGAAGAGTCCCTTAAGCGCATCACAGGAAATATTTAAACTGAATATTTAACGACAAATTATATTTTCTGTCATCCCACACATAATATCGATTCGCAAAAAAACTATTGATCATTTTTGCTCCTATGGCCCAATTTTCATATTCTCTTTGATACTTAAAACCTAGATTAAATTCGTTTTGATGTCTCAAGTAAAGAGGGCGCTGACTCCACCCTAGGTCCATTTCTGAATAATAATCATCGTCAAATCTTATCACCTGGAAGTCTATCCCATACAGTCTCTTTTGGTCATATACACTCATCCCTATGAATTGACTCATCGATCCTCCTCCAATTCCTGCCCCCAATAGTTGTCCCTGATGCGTATATCCTTGATCTATAATTATGTGCTGATAGTAGACTGGACTGGCACGATAACGCCAACTTTGACTCCTTACAAGATTGGAATGTTCCAACATAAACAAAAAGTATTTCTTTCGCGCTAAATCAAAAACCTTTTCAAGACCTATGGTGTAGGCTCGACTATGCTCGGGTTCCATGGTCAGTGACCACCACCCACCACTAAAATCATTACGCGCCCACTCCAAGTAGACTCTCAAATCGACTTCTTGAAATTTCCAGTCAAGAAACACTGAGGACAATTGATCAAATGTATCCCTTGTTTGAACAGAATCGACCATTATGCCATTATCAAAAATCCAAAACCATGCCGCCAAATCGACTGGCGTAAAATATTGCTCTTGTTTGTATAAAACTTTGTTGAATCCCAAAACAAGATTTGATAAAAATGGCAAACTATAGCCAATTGACATCCCTGTAAAAAAGCGCTTGTCATTCTCTGGAAAACTATCAAAATAGTTAGATTCCGAAAGCCGACCTAAAAGAATTTTTGTGTCAATTGTACCTAAATCTATGTCCTTGAAATACATTTTTATCGGTCGTGACGTACCAATGTCCAAACTAGGAAATCCACCCGCATTTCTACTTAAAATTATTGGGTTCAATATTGATGGTCCCCATTTGAAATTTTGTGTGCCAACTCCGACCGTCCATAGTCGATCTTGATACCGAATTTCGGATTGTCCTGGATGAAAATTTACGAACGCATTATCCCCGTATCGTTGAACCCAATCGACCCGATAAGAAACGGCAAATTTGTTTGCAAATTGATACGAAAACGGACTTACATCATCCTTTATTTGCGTTGCAAGTTCAAAAGGTAGGTTTTGGGAGTAAAAAATATTTGGAACAAACATAACTGAAAGTCTATTTTTTTTCCATCTCAGGCCAAAGTTAACTTCTTGGGTTATTCCTTTTCCCTTCCAAACCGGACCATCGTTAAATCCTCTAGCATAGGAGGAATTGATATGTGTTTTGGCCCCCGGGTTCAAAATAGTAAGTCCTTCCTTAAATTGATCCCCTTTGGATCGGTGGTCCCATAAAGACCAAGTCAAAGAATCTACGAAGGGGTCAATGGTTGGCCAGTAACCCAAATGAGTAACCTGCTCATTTTTGAGCGCTAACAACCGAAAGTATTCGTTATCTAGGTCACCAGGCACATCTATTTGCGCACTGCTAAAATGAATATTAATCCATAAAAGTAAAAATATTAAAATGAGCTTCTTCATTAAAATGAGCTTCTCGATTGACTAAAGAATGATTAAACCATTAAATTTTAAACGCGTACCAAACCCATTAATTTTCCTCGAAGAGATGAAAACAAAAGCAGCTTTTCTTTAGTCCTTCATTCAAAAACAAAATAGACTATGCTGATATCCGCCTATTAACTTCATTTCATGTCATTTAAACAAAGGTAGCTTGTTACCTACTTATCTCACATAAAACATCAAGGTTGCCTTTAACGCCCTATATCATACAAAATTGCTTTCCTAAGGCTTCATTAACTAATATTTTGGCTACAAAAATGTCTAGCTTGTCCCGAAGCTGTTAATTCTCCTGTCCTTTTCCTGTCGTTAAAGATGGCCTTAGCGTACCATTTTGTCCTTTTCTTATTATTAATTATTGCCTCATTTTATACGTGCTCAGGCAACAAAAGGTCATTAATCGATTTTACTGGATTGAACGTGATTAATGGAACCTCTACAAAAATAGTATTCCAAGAAGCCATGGCCCCATTCCAAAGTCCAGGAAGCTCTAACGCCTTGAGAGGTTTCCCGTCTTTGGATTTTTGAGTGATGAATCCCGTACTCGGGTCTCGATATTTGATTAAATCAAATTTTATTCCTTGAAAGTTTCTTACCCCACAGACAATATCCACTGGATTAAAATGAGTGGCTACCTCAAAAATTTGTTTTTGGTCCTTCTGCTCAAAATTAACTTGGGCCGTTTCCACAATTTGTAGGGTTCGAGCTTCCTTATTTTGTACCCAAAACGGACCTCCCCCAGGGTTTCCTTCACTCTTGACCATCCCACAAACCCTCATAGGTCGGTTCAATACTTCAAATAATTGCTTCCGATCTAAGGGCGCGTCAGATACATATCCTAAATGATCCCTAACCCAGCCATTTATTTCGATGACCTGCTGGTCCGTAGGCGCTTGTTCTAGGATGTTCAGCAAATCAAATGCTACCGATTGAAACGAGAGTAGCGTTCCCGCCAATAATTTCTTATATCTAATCGTTTCAAATTTTAATCTATCTGGAACAACATTGTCAATGTTTTTTATAAAGATTAAGTCAGCCTCAATCCCATTAAGATTTTCAAGCAACGCACCATGACCTGCTGGTCTAAAAAGTAAGGCGCCTTGTTGATTTCTAACGGGATTATTTTCCAGATCAACGGCTATGGTGTCCGTGGCTTTTTGTTGCTGGCTATAGTTTATGACTATCTTGACACCATACTTAGTCTGGTATGTATCCTTAATGATCGCCACGTGTTCCTCAAATTTTTCTTGATGTTCTTGAGATACCGTAAAATGCAAGTATACCTCTCCTGCGCCACTCGATGCATAAGCACAAGCCTCCACAATATGCTCTTCAGTCGCAGTGCGTAGGATCCCATCCTCTCGATGGAATTTTATAAGTCCCTTGGGCAGCTGCCCATAATTCAATCCCTGCGCTGTTAACAAACAGTTCAATATATGAAACGGGTCATCGACTGACAATCCCTTATTAATAAGTAGCTGCTCCAGCTCTTCATAAAAGGCAAAATCCTTTAACTGCTTAAAAAAAGTTTGAACCGCTTTATTTTGAACCGCTAAGGACGACAAACCTAATCCTTCCGTCGTCGTCCCTAAACATTCAAAAAGTGCCTGAAACATCCTCGTTGCTGCGCCCGAGGCTGGAACAAATTTGACTACTTTTTTAACGGCTAAAGATGATTCATATAGCCTTATAAGTTTCGTTAATTCCGCCTGATCAAATGTTAAAATCCCCTGATTGAGTAACGCCGGTTTTATTAATTTTACCGAGGGGAATCCCTCTTGGAAATCCCGCAATTGTTCCTGAACGGAAATCTCACTCATGCCTAAGGCTTCTATTTGCTTTTTATCTGATTGAATGAGCATTTTAAAATTATTAGTTCTTGCGATAATCAAAACAACAATCTAAAAATATCCATTCTTATTTAAGAATCCCTGCTTTAGCCAAAAAATACGCAACTGTTTTATTAATTATAGAAAATAGCCCTGATTTATTCCCTTTTTTCATTGAAAACAGTAAAAATCGGCTCATTTTGAAAAAGGTTTCCTTTTTGGACATGGAAAGTTTTAATTTTGCCCTCCCATTTAAACTTCTTCATGGTACCAGACGACGTTGTCTCTCTTTTTGAAAATGATACTGCACTCAATTTGCTTTTGGCATCCATTGACCAGAATCCTGTTAAAATCAAATTAAAAGGATTGTCTGGAAGCGCCGATGCGATCAACCTACTCGCCGTTTCAAAAAAAACCAATAGACCCATTTTGGTCATTCTTCATGACAAAGAAGAAGCCAACTTATTAATCAATGATCTATTCAATTTGAACTACAAAGGTTCTTACTCCCTTTTTCCTACCTCATACAAAACCCCATATCAATTTGATTTAATTGACAACGCTAATATCCTGCAGCGATCGGAAACATTAAATCACATCATGAATACAAAAAATCACATCGTACTCACTTATCCTGAGGCCCTTGTGGAAAAGGTACTTAATAAAAGATCACTTATTCAAAATACCTTCAAGGCAAGTGTTGGAGAAAGTGTTGATGTCGAATTCCTTTCGGAATTATTTATCACCTACGGGTTTGAGGGAACAGACTTTGTTTATGAGCCTGGTCAATTTGCGGTAAGGGGAGGGATTGTGGACGTCTACTCCTATAGTTCAGCGTTTCCCTATCGGCTCGAATTATTTGGAAATGAAATCGAAAGTATTCGGCAATTTGATCCGGAATCTCAATTATCCAGAGAGCGGGTGAAGGAGGCAATGATCATGCCCAATACCCAAACAAGACTGTTAAAGGAAGAACGTATTTCATTGTTGAATTATTTACCTGTAAATGCTCTTATTTGGATAAAGGACCTCCGAGAAACAGAAGATATAATTGCGCGGGGTTTTGAAAAAGCGACGCATTCGTTTGAAGAAATATTAAAGATCAGCAATGAAACCAAGGTCATAGATAGCCCTGAACTATTATTTGAAACCCCCGATACGTTCACTGCATCAATAAAGAACCGAACGGTTATTGAATTTGGCAAGCGTTCGTTTTTAAAGACGTCCATTGAAATTGACTTTGCCACTAAACCACAACCTAGTTTTAATAAAAATTTTGAACTCCTTGCCGAAAGTTTAGGTCAGCTTCAACATGAAGATTTCAAGATTTTGATCTTTTCGGATTCGGACAAACAACTCGAACGCTTGGTGACCATTTTTGAAGAGCTCAATGTGGGCCTACATTTTATTGGTATAGTTGCAGGCCTACAGGCCGGATTCATCTCTGAAAACTTAAAAATTGCCTGTTTCACAGACCATCAAATTTTTGACCGTATTCACCGTACGAATCAAAAACCCAAATTCAATAAAAAGAAAGCACTTTCATTAAAAGAGCTAAAATCATTACATACAGGTGATTATGTGGTTCATATAGACCATGGTATTGCGCGCTTCGCGGGATTAGATAAAATCTCTAGAAACGGCAACCAACAGGAAGTCATCAGATTGGTCTATCGAGATGATGACTTACTTTATGTAAGCATCCATGCGTTGCACAAAATCTCAAAATATGCGGGACAAGAAGGAACACCTCCTCTTACCAACAAATTGGGCTCAAAAGAATGGGAGAGTAAAAAAAGTAAAGTAAAAAGTAAAGTAAAAGATATCGCCAAAGAACTCATCACACTTTACGCAAAACGCAAAACCGCTCCCGGTTTTGCCTTTCCGAAGGATACTTTCTTGCAAGCCGAATTGGAATCGAGTTTTATGTACGAAGACACCCCTGACCAAAGCCTGGCTACTGCCGATATCAAACTAGATATGGAGCGGTCGCATCCGATGGATCGACTGATTTGTGGTGATGTAGGTTTTGGTAAAACCGAAATAGCCATTCGAGCCGCCTTTAAAGCCGTTAATGCGGGCAAACAAGTTGCCGTATTGGTTCCCACAACTATTTTGGCACTTCAACATTATCAAACTTTTTCCAAAAGACTAGAAGATTTTCCAATTACTATCGAATTCATCAATAGATTCAAAAGCACTAAAGACATAACGCTGATTAAAAAGAAGGTAACCGCAGGGCACATCGACATCTTGATAGGTACCCATCGTATTGTCAATAAAGACATCGTTTTCAAAGACCTCGGTCTCATGGTAATCGATGAAGAACAAAAGTTTGGGGTAAAAATAAAAGAGCAATTGAAAGCCCTTCGTATTAATGTAGACGCCATGACCTTAACGGCTACCCCTATACCGAGAACCCTTCATTTTTCCTTGATGGGCGCACGGGATTTGTCCATCATCTCAACGCCCCCCCCCAATCGAGTTCCAGTGACCACCGAAGTTTGCGAATTTAGCGAAGAGCTTATTCGAGATGCGGTGAGTCATGAGTTGCGACGCAAGGGTCAAGTGTTTTTTGTGCATAATAGAGTCGGAGATATTGAAAAAATGGCCAATATCATCTATAAACTTGTCCCGGACGCTAAAATAGGCATTGCGCATGGTCAGATGGATGGCAATAAATTGGAAAAAGTAATGGTTCAATTCATCAATGGAGATTTTGACGTCCTAGTTTCAACGAATATCATTGAATCGGGATTAGATATCCCAAACGCCAATACCATAATTATTAACAGGGCAAACATGTTTGGCCTTTCGGACTTACACCAAATGAGAGGTCGGGTCGGTAGATCTAATACCAAAGCCTACTGTTACCTGCTCACGGCGCCTCATGCGACGATTTCTGCGGATGCCAGAAAACGATTGATCACTTTAGAGGAGTTCTCGGATCTAGGTGACGGCTTCAAAGTAGCCATGCACGATTTAGATATTCGCGGCGCTGGCAATTTATTGGGAAGTGAGCAAAGTGGTTTCATCAACGATTTGGGCTTTGAGATGTATCATAAAATATTGGATGAAACCGTTTTAGAACTGAAAGAAACCGAATTCAGTGAGCTCTTCAAAGATGAATTAATTAATAAAACGACTATTGAGAATTTCGCAAAAGAATGTGTGTTAGAAACCGATCTTGAAATACTCATCCCTCAAGAATACGTGAGCAATACTTCCGAAAGGCTTCAATTGTACAATGATCTTGATACTATTGATTCTGAAGACGGTCTCGCTCAGCTCGAAAAAAACATCTTAGATAAATTTGGCAAAATACCCGCTCCGGTTCATGAATTGTTTAAATCTGTTAAATTGAGATGGATGGGCCTCACATTTGGTGTTGATAAAATAATTCTGAAAAACAACGCCCTTAAACTGAATATCGAAAACGACAAAAAGGATAGTTATTTTCAATCAAAGGCATTCAAGGCTATGATTTCATTTGCTCAATCGCAACCTTCCCGTTGTAAAATCAAAGAGCACAACAATAAATTGATGATTTCAATTGACAAAATTGCAGGTATAGACGCTGCTCTTAACATTTTCTCCCTTCTTAATTAAAATATTTATCTTACCTTAGTAATGGTGTTTTTAATCCTTTTATTTAATTTGGATCGATATTTTTAACACGACAAAGTAATTTTTAATTAATTTAGCCCCTTAAGCCATCATCTAGAGTTATTCATTTTATGAAAAATAATTTTTACTCGGTGAAAAGTTGGAGTATTTGTATGTCCTCCGCTTTCCTATTAAGTTCTTGTATCTTCGGTGGATCAGGACGTCCAGATAGTAATAATCCAGGCAAGGCAAGTACCGTTACTGGTCTGGAATATAATGTTGAAGAAGAGGGTTTTCAGGTTAGCGAATACTCCGGTCAACCCATTGGTCCCAATTTAATCTTTATCGAAGGTGGTAGAACCACTTTGGGATCTTCAGAAGAAGATGTCCTCAACTATCGAGATAATGTTGAAAGAACAGTAACTGTCGCTTCTTTTTACATGGATGAAACAGAAGTCACAAACATCAACTGGCTAGAATACGAGTATTATATTCGTAAGGATTCTGATGAACTTTATTGGAAAAACAATCTTCCTGATACAACTGTATGGGCTAGGGATCTTGCCTTTAATGATCCTTATGTTTCCCAATATTACAGATATCCCGGCTTTCGGTTTTTCCCTGTCGTAGGCGTAAATTGGCGACAAGCCGTGAACTATTGCAGTTGGAGAACTACCGTTGTAAATTTTCAATTAGCTACCGAAGCTGGTTTCTTTGAGGATAACGGAGATGGTGGTGGCCAAGACACCTTCGCCGAAGGCGATGAAGCGCCTACTTCTGTACAAGGGAATAGTGCTCGTGTTCCGATTGAAACAGGCATTGTACTTCCTGATTTCAGATTACCAACAGAGGCCGAATGGGAATATGCCGCACAGGCCCTCATTGGCACGCAATATTTGGATGAACAACAAACGCATCAAAGATTATATCCTTGGGATGGTCATACCTTAAGGAATCCTTATGGAAAAAGTCTCGGTTATATGTTGGCCAATTATAAAAGAGGTCGTGGTGATTATGCAGGTATCGCTGGTAAGTTAAATGATGGTTCTATGATTACCGACTATGTTTATAACTACCCACCTAACGATTATGGACTCTACAACATGGCTGGTAATGTAAACGAATGGGTTCAAGATGTTTATAGACCCCTGTCTTTTGAATATATGGATGACTTAAATCCTGTCAGACTAGATGGCACCTTAGATGAGGAAGAGGGTTATGATCCTACTTATAATCTAATCGGTAATGAAAAGCCATACGGGTCTTTAGAAGAGGCGATCGCTGCAGGTATCCCACAATCAATGTATAGCGAAGATAGCCCTCCTACGAAGCGTATGAGAGTCTTCAAAGGTGGTTCATGGCAAGACGTGGCATATTGGCTATCTCCAGGCACGAGACGCGCAATATTTGAAGATTCCTCGACAGCCGCCATTGGGTTTAGATGTGCCATGATTCACGCTGGATCAAATTATTAACAATAGAGAAATTTACGAAAAGGCTATCTTCAATGAAGATAGCCTTTTTTATTTGCCCGTGACGGCAGCTAAAATAATTATTCTCTGTACATATGGAGACAAAAGTTCACAAATAGTGCTCATAGTCGCTCCTGTAGTTACCACGTCATCTACGATGATAACAGACTTTCCTTTCAGTAAATTTACCTGCTCTACCAAATAGACATTTTCCAACTGCCGCCATCTATCAACAACTCTGCTGGTTGCTTGTGTTTTTGGATCACTAATCCTAACCAGAAATTGCTCTTTTATTGGTATGTTCAATACCGCTGACAGTCCTTTACAGATTTCATGACTTTGATTATAGCCTCGCTTTCGTTCTTTCTCTGGATGCATCGGTATAGGCAAAAGATAATCTGCCTCCAGATGGCCGTGCCGCATAAGGTGCCTTCCAAAATAAGTCCCTAACATGACCGCTAAGGCTGGTTGTCCCTTGTACTTAAGCTTATGCAACAACGATTGAGCGACACCCCCTTCTCTAAAATGCAGGTAGGCTATGGCTGCTGATACTTTTGGTAGATAGGAAAAATAGTTAAAAAATGCCTGTTCATGCTCCTGCGCATATTTAGTTACGGGCAAACTGGTCAGACAGATCGTGCATAAATAACTTTCATTTTTAAGTAAATTGTCGCCACAATGCACACAAATCTCTGGATATATAAGAGATAGGAAATCTTGCCAAAGTATTTTTGTAAAAAAATTGTGTGACATTTAGTTAATTTACGAATAATGGATTGAAATGTTTTGCTATTGGCTGTATATTCACTTTAAACCAACAGCATAGTACAACAAGCGATGGCTATCTAATCATGAAACGCACTGTCATTGCACCCTGAACTTAAGTTAACATTATACGTTGTATCTATTAATACGTTTTTATAATTACCGCTGCGAATGGCCAGTACACCCTTAGAAGAAAACTTAAACCGCTTTCGAAAAAAATATTTTCTTAATAAATTATTAAGAGGCTGTTTGCTCTTTACCTGTATACTATTGCTCTATCTGCTCTTGATTGCGTGCATTGAATCCATTTTTCGTCCAGGTATTTTGATCAGAAGTTTCCTCTTCTTTATAAGCATCGTTCTTCTCTCTGGGGGTTTATGGCTATTCATTTTACGTCATTTACGGGCGCTATTGACTGTAGACAAAGATTTAAGCAATGCCGAAGCGGCGATCCTCATTGGCGATCAATTTTCAGACATTGGCGACCGCCTACTCAACACACTACAACTTTTAAGGCTTTCGAATACACCCAATTCCCTTATTCAGGCCAGTATTGAGCAACGAAATCACCGCTTTAGTGCACACCACTTTGACCAAGCCATTGATTTTAAGGCTAATCGTTTGTACGCCTGGTACCTGCTCCCTATCCTGGCCGCCTTTGTTGGTGTCGGGATGCTTGTTCCAAACTTATATGTTGAAAGCTCCCAACGAATCATCAACTATAATCAATTTTACGCAATACCCGCTCCTTTTGAATTCGTCATCACCTCACCGGAACTTCGTGCCTTTAAAAATGATGGATTCACCTTAAACGTATCGACCGAAGGGGATAAACTTCCAGCCCTTTGTTATATAGAATTTGGCAATCAAAAAGTACCCATGCGCCAGACAGGCCAAGGTCAATTTACATACAACTTTGAAAGTGTTCAGCAAAACATACCATTTCAACTCTCAGCCGCTGGTGTTCAAAGTAATCCATTGCTACTTGAGGTAGTCTCAAGGCCTGAACTTATAAATTTTAATATCGGTCTTGTATACCCCGCACACACACAACGCAAAAATGAAGTCCTTATCAATAATGGTAACCTTAATGTCCCCGAAGGCACTAAAATAACGTGGAATATCAGCACCTCCACAACGGATAACGTCAATCTTGCCTTTGGCATCGATTCGGTGATAGAGATGGCATATACCACTGATAATCAGTATTTTGTCGCTAATACAATCGCTACGAAAAACACAGAATACTTCATTAATCTAGCCAACAAAAACGGCACTAATCGTGACGATTTAAAATATTACATTAATGTAACTTTTGATCTGTTTCCAACTTTAGGCGTCGCCTTTATACTCGACACCGTTTATTATGAGTCGCTCCTTATCACCGGACAGAGTGCAGACGATTATGGAATAGCGACCATGTCTATTACTCAAACAGGCTCCACAGACACGAACATTAGTCTTACCGTCAATCCCAACAGCCTCAAACATTTATTTTATCATGAAATCCCCATCACCAAAGAAATGTTCAATTCAAAGGAGCTTCATACTTTCCAAGTTCGGGCTAGCGACAATGACCAAATTAATGGCTCTAAGACGACCTCTTCTCGTATCTATACACTCCAAATACCTGCTAGTATTGATCTAACAGCCAACGTTAAAAGCAGCACTGCCGATACACAAAAAGACCTTGAACAATTATTAGATAAAAACAAGGAGTTGAACAATAGCCTCGAAGCTATCCAAGAACGCCTGCGCAGTCAAAAAGAACTGCAATGGCAAGAAAAACAACTCTTAAAAGATGTGCTAAAACAAAAGTCTGATATTCAATCAAACATAGAAAATCTAAGCCAAGAAATGGAAAGTCTAAACAAAAAACAAGAAAAATTCGGGCAAAGAAGTGCGCAATTACAAGAAATGGCTGAGCAATTAAAAGCGCTCATGGACGACTTGTTAGATGATGAAACCAAAAGATTATTTGCCGAATTAGAACAATTATTACTAGAAAAGGGAACACTACCACAAATACAACAAACTGTCTCCGACATCCATCACAAAGAAGAATCATTACAACAAGAGCTTGAACGAGCCTTGGCCCTATTCAAAAGGATCAAATTGGAGAGTGCCCTCGAGAAAACACATAAAGAGCTAAGGACGCTCTCCTCTGTACAAGACAGCCTGTCAGCCCATACGCGCAAGAAGGACATTCCTCTTGATTCAATAGTCGATGAACAAAATGATATTAACAATAAATTTATGGCTCTAGAAGAAGAATTAAAGGCAATTGAGGAACTCAACCAAGAACTAGATCGTCCAGAGCCCCTCACCAATACAAACGATCAGCAACAAGCCATCGATAATGGATTAGAACAGATTAACGATCAGTTAAAACAGGGGAATCGCCAAAAGGCCAGCAAAATGCAACAAGAAACTGGCCAAAAAATGAAGGCCCTCAGCAAGACAATAGCGGACATGCAAGATAATATGCAATCGGAAACACTCAGTGAAAACATTAATGACCTCAATCAGCTACTTGATAATCTAATTAAACTGTCCTTTCTGCAAGAGTCCCTTATCAAGAGTTTTCGCTCCGTAGAGCAAATTGACCCTCGATTCGTGACGCTCTCCCAAGATCAATTAAGTATCAAGGATAACATCGACATACTATCGGACAGCCTCACCGCTTTATCTAAACGAATTGTCCAAATTAGCAGTTTTGTCACCAGTGAACTGAACGAATTGAATAGAAACATTGATGAGTCGATTCATCAATTGCGTGAACGAGATAAAAACAAAGCCGCAGTGAATCAACAATACGCTATGACATCAATGAACAATTTGGCCCTACTACTGGACGACCTACTGCAGCAAATGCAAGCAACCGCAAATGCGCAAGGTGATGGAAAAACCAAAAAACCTGGCCAAGGAAACCTACCTAGTCTACAAGAAATGCAAAAGCAGCTTTCAGAGCAGATAGAAAATTTGCAAAAAAGCGGTCTCGAAGGACGTAAATTATCTCAAGAACTCGCCGAAATGGCGGCTAGACAAGAAATGATCCGAAATGAATTAAACAAATTAAATAAACAGCTAAAAGGGCAGCCGGGCAATGAAAATGCCAACGACAACCTACAAAAGGCACTAAGTGATATGGAAAAAAATGAAATGGACTTAGTCAATAAGCGTATTACCCAGGAGCTTATCAATAGACAAAAAAATATTTTAAGTAGGATGCTGGCAGGTGAAAACGCCATGAAAGAACAGGAACTTGACAAAGAGCGAGAGGGCCAAACAGCTAAAGACTATCCTAGAAACTTTCCTAACGTTTTCCAAGATTATTTGAACTCCAAAGAACAAGAAATAGAATTATTAGAAACAGTACCTGTAAATTTACATCCATTCTATAAATCAGAAGTGCAAAAATATTTTCTCCGTTTAAGAAATGAACCCTGATGAAATGCATCAAATTAGATATCCCCTCAGTACTTGATAACATTCGAATCATTGAAAGCTTCATTGATAATGCCAAAGATCATTATGATTTGACAGATGATATTTATGGAAATATTGTGATCGCAGTTACAGAATGTGTCAACAACGCCATCGTCCATGGCAATCATTCTGATCGTTCCAAATTAGTTCATATACAATTATTAATAGAAGATCATACCATACGCTTTATTGTTCAAAACGAGGGTGAGGGATTCGATTATAACAACATTTCGGATCCCACGGCACCTGAAAACATCCATAAGCTAGGAGGTCGGGGTCTTTTTCTTATGCGCAATCTCTGCGATGAAATAGAATTTGACAGAAATGGAACTCAGATAGAACTCAAATTCTACCTATAAACATGAAAAAACTGCATTTCCATTTTGAAGATATTTCACCTATTGGCTTGCCTGATAATATAAATCTTTGGCTAGCCCAGGTGATTTCTGCAGAACACTTTGTGGTTGATAACCTCAATTTCATTTTTTGTTCAGATAATTATTTACTGGAAATAAATAATACCTATTTGAATCACGATTACTTTACCGACATTATTACCTTCGATCTAAGCGAAATCGAAGAACAAATTTCCGGTGATCTTTTTATTAGCCTGGATCGTGTAACTGAGAATGCGCAAAAATTTTCCTGCTTATTTGAAAACGAATTGCTTCGCGTAATGGTTCATGGAATACTTCATCTTTGTGGGTATAAGGATAAATCCGAAACTGATCAAAAACTAATACGGTCAATGGAAGACTTCTATTTATCTTTGTACGACAGCATGAATGTTCCACGTGGAACATTCATGCTGTCGTACAAAGATAAATAGAAGTCTTCCATTGACCGTATTAGTTTTTGATCAGTTTCGGATTTATCCTTATACCCACAAAGATGAAGTATTCCATGAACCATTACGCGAAGCAATTCGTTTTCAAATAAGCAGGAAAATTTTTGCGCATTCTCAGTTACACGATCCAGGCTAATAAAAAGATCACCGGAAATTTGTTCTTCGATTTCGCTTAGATCGAAGGTAATAATGTCGGTAAAGTAATCGTGATTCAAATAGGTATTATTTATTTCCAGTAAATAATTATCTGAACAAAAAATGAAATTGAGGTTATCAACCACAAAGTGTTCTGCAGAAATCACCTGGGCTAGCCAAAGATTTATATTATCAGGCAAGCCAATAGGTGAAATATCTTCAAAATGGAAATGCAGTTTTTTCATGTTTATAGGTAGAATTTGAGTTCTATCTGAGTTCCATTTCTGTCAAATTCTATTTCATCGCAGAGATTGCGCATAAGAAAAAGACCCCGACCTCCTAGCTTATGGATGTTTTCAGGTGCCGTGGGATCCGAAATGTTGTTATAATCGAATCCCTCACCCTCGTTTTGAACAATAAAGCGTATGGTATGATCTTCTATTAATAATTGTATATGAACTAATTTGGAACGATCAGAATGATTGCCATGGACGATGGCGTTGTTGACACATTCTGTAACTGCGATCACAATATTTCCATAAATATCATCTGTCAAATCATAATGATCTTTGGCATTATCAATGAAGCTTTCAATGATTCGAATGTTATCAAGTACTGAGGGGATATCTAATTTGATGCATTTCATCAGGGTTCATTTCTTAAACGGAGAAAATATTTTTGCACTTCTGATTTATAGAATGGATGTAAATTTACAGGTACTGTTTCTAATAATTCTATTTCTTGTTCTTTGGAGTTCAAATAATCTTGGAAAACGTTAGGAAAGTTTCTAGGATAGTCTTTAGCTGTTTGGCCCTCTCGCTCTTTGTCAAGTTCCTGTTCTTTCATGGCGTTTTCACCTGCCAGCATCCTACTTAAAATATTTTTTTGTCTATTGATAAGCTCCTGGGTAATACGCTTATTGACTAAGTCCATTTCATTTTTTTCCATATCACTTAGTGCCTTTTGTAGGTTGTCGTTGGCATTTTCATTGCCCGGCTGCCCTTTTAGCTGTTTATTTAATTTGTTTAATTCATTTCGGATCATTTCTTGTCTAGCCGCCATTTCGGCGAGTTCTTGAGATAATTTACGTCCTTCGAGACCGCTTTTTTGCAAATTTTCTATCTGCTCTGAAAGCTGCTTTTGCATTTCTTGTAGACTAGGTAGGTTTCCTTGGCCAGGTTTTTTGGTTTTTCCATCACCTTGCGCATTTGCGGTTGCTTGCATTTGCTGCAGTAGGTCGTCCAGTAGTAGGGCCAAATTGTTCATTGATGTCATAGCGTATTGTTGATTCACTGCGGCTTTGTTTTTATCTCGTTCACGCAATTGATGAATCGACTCATCAATGTTTCTATTCAATTCGTTCAGTTCACTGGTGACAAAACTGCTAATTTGGACAATTCGTTTAGATAAAGCGGTGAGGCTGTCCGATAGTATGTCGATGTTATCCTTGATACTTAATTGATCTTGGGAGAGCGTCACGAATCGAGGGTCAATTTGCTCTACGGAGCGAAAACTCTTGATAAGGGACTCTTGCAGAAAGGACAGTTTAATTAGATTATCAAGTAGCTGATTGAGGTCATTAATGTTTTCACTGAGTGTTTCCGATTGCATATTATCTTGCATGTCCGCTATTGTCTTGCTGAGGGCCTTCATTTTTTGGCCAGTTTCTTGTTGCATTTTGCTGGCCTTTTGGCGATTCCCCTGTTTTAACTGATCGTTAATCTGTTCTAATCCATTATCGATGGCTTGTTGCTGATCGTTTGTATTGGTGAGGGGCTCTGGACGATCTAGTTCTTGGTTGAGTTCCTCAATTGCCTTTAATTCTTCTTCTAGAGCCATAAATTTATTGTTAATATCATTTTGTTCATCGACTATTGAATCAAGAGGAATGTCCTTCTTGCGCGTATGGGCTGACAGGCTGTCTTGTACAGAGGAGAGCGTCCTTAGCTCTTTATGTGTTTTCTCGAGGGCACTCTCCAATTTGATCCTTTTGAATAGGGCCAAGGCTCGTTCAAGCTCTTGTTGTAATGATTCTTCTTTGTGATGGATGTCGGAGACAGTTTGTTGTATTTGTGGTAGTGTTCCCTTTTCTAGTAATAATTGTTCTAATTCGGCAAATAATCTTTTGGTTTCATCATCTAACAAGTCGTCCATGAGCGCTTTTAATTGCTCAGCCATTTCTTGTAATTGCGCACTTCTTTGCCCGAATTTTTCTTGTTTTTTGTTTAGACTTTCCATTTCTTGGCTTAGATTTTCTATGTTTGATTGAATATCAGACTTTTGTTTTAGCACATCTTTTAAGAGTTGTTTTTCTTGCCATTGCAGTTCTTTTTGACTGCGCAGGCGTTCTTGGATAGCTTCGAGGCTATTGTTCAACTCCTTGTTTTTATCTAATAATTGTTCAAGGTCTTTTTGTGTATCGGCAGTGCTGCTTTTAACGTTGGCTGTTAGATCAATACTAGCAGGTATTTGGAGTGTATAGATACGAGAAGAGGTCGTCTTAGAGCCATTAATTTGGTCATTGTCGCTAGCCCGAACTTGGAAAGTATGAAGCTCCTTTGAATTGAACATTTCTTTGGTGATGGGGATTTCATGATAAAATAAATGTTTGAGGCTGTTGGGATTGACGGTAAGACTAATGTTCGTGTCTGTGGAGCCTGTTTGAGTAATAGACATGGTCGCTATTCCATAATCGTCTGCACTCTGTCCGGTGATAAGGAGCGACTCATAATAAACGGTGTCGAGTATAAAGGCGACGCCTAAAGTTGGAAACAGATCAAAAGTTACATTAATGTAATATTTTAAATCGTCACGATTAGTGCCGTTTTTGTTGGCTAGATTAATGAAGTATTCTGTGTTTTTCGTAGCGATTGTATTAGCGACAAAATACTGATTATCAGTGGTATATGCCATCTCTATCACCGAATCGATGCCAAAGGCAAGATTGACGTTATCCGTTGTGGAGGTGCTGATATTCCACGTTATTTTAGTGCCTTCGGGGACATTAAGGTTACCATTATTGATAAGGACTTCATTTTTGCGTTGTGTGTGTGCGGGGTATACAAGACCGATATTAAAATTTATAAGTTCAGGCCTTGAGACTACCTCAAGTAGCAATGGATTACTTTGAACACCAGCGGCTGAGAGTTGAAATGGTATGTTTTGCTGAACACTTTCAAAGTTGTATGTAAATTGACCTTGGCCTGTCTGGCGCATGGGTACTTTTTGATTGCCAAATTCTATATAACAAAGGGCTGGAAGTTTATCCCCTTCGGTCGATACGTTTAAGGTGAATCCATCATTTTTAAAGGCACGAAGTTCCGGTGAGGTGATGACGAATTCAAAAGGAGCGGGTATTGCGTAAAATTGATTATAGTTGATGATTCGTTGGGAGCTTTCAACATATAAGTTTGGAACAAGCATCCCGACACCAACAAAGGCGGCCAGGATAGGGAGCAGGTACCAGGCGTACAAACGATTAGCCTTAAAATCAATGGCTTGGTCAAAGTGGTGTGCACTAAAGCGGTGATTTCGTTGCTCAATACTGGCCTGAATAAGGGAATTGGGTGTATTCGAAAGCCTTAAAAGTTGTAGTGTGTTGAGTAGGCGGTCGCCAATGTCTGAAAATTGATCGCCAATGAGGATCGCCGCTTCGGCATTGCTTAAATCTTTGTCTACAGTCAATAGCGCCCGTAAATGACGTAAAATGAATAGCCATAAACCCCCAGAGAGAAGAACGATGCTTATAAAGAAGAGGAAACTTCTGATCAAAATACCTGGACGAAAAATGGATTCAATGCACGCAATCAAGAGCAGATAGAGCAATAGTATACAGGTAAAGAGCAAACAGCCTCTTAATAATTTATTAAGAAAATATTTTTTTCGAAAGCGGTTTAAGTTTTCTTCTAAGGGTGTACTGGCCATTCGCAGCGGTAATTATAAAAACGTATTAATAGATACAACGTATAATGTTAACTTAAGTTCAGGGTGCAATGACAGTGCGTTTCATGATTAGATAGCCATCGCTTGTTGTACTATGCTGTTGGTTTAAAGTGAATATACAGCCAATAGCAAAACATTTCAATCCATTATTCGTAAATTAACTAAATGTCACACAATTTTTTTACAAAAATACTTTGGCAAGATTTCCTATCTCTTATATATCCAGAGATTTGTGTGCATTGTGGCGACAATTTACTTAAAAATGAAAGTTATTTATGCACGATCTGTCTGACCAGTTTGCCCGTAACTAAATATGCGCAGGAGCATGAACAGGCATTTTTTAACTATTTTTCCTATCTACCAAAAGTATCAGCAGCCATAGCCTACCTGCATTTTAGAGAAGGGGGTGTCGCTCAATCGTTGTTGCATAAGCTTAAGTACAAGGGACAACCAGCCTTAGCGGTCATGTTAGGGACTTATTTTGGAAGGCACCTTATGCGGCACGGCCATCTGGAGGCAGATTATCTTTTGCCTATACCGATGCATCCAGAGAAAGAACGAAAGCGAGGCTATAATCAAAGTCATGAAATCTGTAAAGGACTGTCAGCGGTATTGAACATACCAATAAAAGAGCAATTTCTGGTTAGGATTAGTGATCCAAAAACACAAGCAACCAGCAGAGTTGTTGATAGATGGCGGCAGTTGGAAAATGTCTATTTGGTAGAGCAGGTAAATTTACTGAAAGGAAAGTCTGTTATCATCGTAGATGACGTGGTAACTACAGGAGCGACTATGAGCACTATTTGTGAACTTTTGTCTCCATATGTACAGAGAATAATTATTTTAGCTGCCGTCACGGGCAAATAAAAAAGGCTATCTTCATTGAAGATAGCCTTTTCGTAAATTTCTCTATTGTTAATAATTTGATCCAGCGTGAATCATGGCACATCTAAACCCAATGGCGGCTGTCGAGGAATCTTCAAATATTGCGCGTCTCGTGCCTGGAGATAGCCAATATGCCACGTCTTGCCATGAACCACCTTTGAAGACTCTCATACGCTTCGTAGGAGGGCTATCTTCGCTATACATTGATTGTGGGATACCTGCAGCGATCGCCTCTTCTAAAGACCCGTATGGCTTTTCATTACCGATTAGATTATAAGTAGGATCATAACCCTCTTCCTCATCTAAGGTGCCATCTAGTCTGACAGGATTTAAGTCATCCATATATTCAAAAGACAGGGGTCTATAAACATCTTGAACCCATTCGTTTACATTACCAGCCATGTTGTAGAGTCCATAATCGTTAGGTGGGTAGTTATAAACATAGTCGGTAATCATAGAACCATCATTTAACTTACCAGCGATACCTGCATAATCACCACGACCTCTTTTATAATTGGCCAACATATAACCGAGACTTTTTCCATAAGGATTCCTTAAGGTATGACCATCCCAAGGATATAATCTTTGATGCGTTTGTTGTTCATCCAAATATTGCGTGCCAATGAGGGCCTGTGCGGCATATTCCCATTCGGCCTCTGTTGGTAATCTGAAATCAGGAAGTACAATGCCTGTTTCAATCGGAACACGAGCACTATTCCCTTGTACAGAAGTAGGCGCTTCATCGCCTTCGGCGAAGGTGTCTTGGCCACCACCATCTCCGTTATCCTCAAAGAAACCAGCTTCGGTAGCTAATTGAAAATTTACAACGGTAGTTCTCCAACTGCAATAGTTCACGGCTTGTCGCCAATTTACGCCTACGACAGGGAAAAACCGAAAGCCGGGATATCTGTAATATTGGGAAACATAAGGATCATTAAAGGCAAGATCCCTAGCCCATACAGTTGTATCAGGAAGATTGTTTTTCCAATAAAGTTCATCAGAATCCTTACGAATATAATACTCGTATTCTAGCCAGTTGATGTTTGTGACTTCTGTTTCATCCATGTAAAAAGAAGCGACAGTTACTGTTCTTTCAACATTATCTCGATAGTTGAGGACATCTTCTTCTGAAGATCCCAAAGTGGTTCTACCACCTTCGATAAAGATTAAATTGGGACCAATGGGTTGACCGGAGTATTCGCTAACCTGAAAACCCTCTTCTTCAACATTATATTCCAGACCAGTAACGGTACTTGCCTTGCCTGGATTATTACTATCTGGACGTCCTGATCCACCGAAGATACAAGAACTTAATAGGAAAGCGGAGGACATACAAATACTCCAACTTTTCACCGAGTAAAAATTATTTTTCATAAAATGAATAACTCTAGATGATGGCTTAAGGGGCTAAATTAATTAAAAATTACTTTGTCGTGTTAAAAATATCGATCCAAATTAAATAAAAGGATTAAAAACACCATTACTAAGGTAAGATAAATATTTTAATTAAGAAGGGAGAAAATGTTAAGAGCAGCGTCTATACCTGCAATTTTGTCAATTGAAATCATCAATTTATTGTTGTGCTCTTTGATTTTACAACGGGAAGGTTGCGATTGAGCAAATGAAATCATAGCCTTGAATGCCTTTGATTGAAAATAACTATCCTTTTTGTCGTTTTCGATATTCAGTTTAAGGGCGTTGTTTTTCAGAATTATTTTATCAACACCAAATGTGAGGCCCATCCATCTCAATTTAACAGATTTAAACAATTCATGAACCGGAGCGGGTATTTTGCCAAATTTATCTAAGATGTTTTTTTCGAGCTGAGCGAGACCGTCTTCAGAATCAATAGTATCAAGATCATTGTACAATTGAAGCCTTTCGGAAGTATTGCTCACGTATTCTTGAGGGATGAGTATTTCAAGATCGGTTTCTAACACACATTCTTTTGCGAAATTCTCAATAGTCGTTTTATTAATTAATTCATCTTTGAAGAGCTCACTGAATTCGGTTTCTTTCAGTTCTAAAACGGTTTCATCCAATATTTTATGATACATCTCAAAGCCCAAATCGTTGATGAAACCACTTTGCTCACTTCCCAATAAATTGCCAGCGCCGCGAATATCTAAATCGTGCATGGCTACTTTGAAGCCGTCACCTAGATCCGAGAACTCCTCTAAAGTGATCAATCGTTTTCTGGCATCCGCAGAAATCGTCGCATGAGGCGCCGTGAGCAGGTAACAGTAGGCTTTGGTATTAGATCTACCGACCCGACCTCTCATTTGGTGTAAGTCCGAAAGGCCAAACATGTTTGCCCTGTTAATAATTATGGTATTGGCGTTTGGGATATCTAATCCCGATTCAATGATATTCGTTGAAACTAGGACGTCAAAATCTCCATTGATGAATTGAACCATTACTTTTTCCAATTTATTGCCATCCATCTGACCATGCGCAATGCCTATTTTAGCGTCCGGGACAAGTTTATAGATGATATTGGCCATTTTTTCAATATCTCCGACTCTATTATGCACAAAAAACACTTGACCCTTGCGTCGCAACTCATGACTCACCGCATCTCGAATAAGCTCTTCGCTAAATTCGCAAACTTCGGTGGTCACTGGAACTCGATTGGGGGGGGGCGTTGAGATGATGGACAAATCCCGTGCGCCCATCAAGGAAAAATGAAGGGTTCTCGGTATAGGGGTAGCCGTTAAGGTCATGGCGTCTACATTAATACGAAGGGCTTTCAATTGCTCTTTTATTTTTACCCCAAACTTTTGTTCTTCATCGATTACCATGAGACCGAGGTCTTTGAAAACGATGTCTTTATTGACAATACGATGGGTACCTATCAAGATGTCGATGTGCCCTGCGGTTACCTTCTTTTTAATCAGCGTTATGTCTTTAGTGCTTTTGAATCTATTGATGAATTCGATAGTAATTGGAAAATCTTCTAGTCTTTTGGAAAAAGTTTGATAATGTTGAAGTGCCAAAATAGTTGTGGGAACCAATACGGCAACTTGTTTGCCCGCATTAACGGCTTTAAAGGCGGCTCGAATGGCTATTTCGGTTTTACCAAAACCTACATCACCACAAATCAGTCGATCCATCGGATGCGACCGCTCCATATCTAGTTTGATATCGGCAGTAGCCAGGCTTTGGTCAGGGGTGTCTTCGTACATAAAACTCGATTCCAATTCGGCTTGCAAGAAAGTATCCTTCGGAAAGGCAAAACCGGGAGCGGTTTTGCGTTTTGCGTAAAGTGTGATGAGTTCTTTGGCGATATCTTTTACTTTACTTTTTACTTTACTTTTTTTACTCTCCCATTCTTTTGAGCCCAATTTGTTGGTAAGAGGAGGTGTTCCTTCTTGTCCCGCATATTTTGAGATTTTGTGCAACGCATGGATGCTTACATAAAGTAAGTCATCATCTCGATAGACCAATCTGATGACTTCCTGTTGGTTGCCGTTTCTAGAGATTTTATCTAATCCCGCGAAGCGCGCAATACCATGGTCTATATGAACCACATAATCACCTGTATGTAATGATTTTAGCTCTTTTAATGAAAGTGCTTTCTTTTTATTGAATTTGGGTTTTTGATTCGTACGGTGAATACGGTCAAAAATTTGATGGTCTGTGAAACAGGCAATTTTTAAGTTTTCAGAGATGAATCCGGCCTGTAGGCCTGCAACTATACCAATAAAATGTAGGCCCACATTGAGCTCTTCAAAAATGGTCACCAAGCGTTCGAGTTGTTTGTCCGAATCCGAAAAGATCAAAATCTTGAAATCTTCATGTTGAAGCTGACCTAAACTTTCGGCAAGGAGTTCAAAATTTTTATTAAAACTAGGTTGTGGTTTAGTGGCAAAGTCAATTTCAATGGACGTCTTTAAAAACGAACGCTTGCCAAATTCAATAACCGTTCGGTTCTTTATTGATGCAGTGAACGTATCGGGGGTTTCAAATAATAGTTCAGGGCTATCTATGACCTTGGTTTCATTGCTGATCTTTAATATTTCTTCAAACGAATGCGTCGCTTTTTCAAAACCCCGCGCAATTATATCTTCTGTTTCTCGGAGGTCCTTTATCCAAATAAGAGCATTTACAGGTAAATAATTCAACAATGAAATACGTTCTTCCTTTAACAGTCTTGTTTGGGTATTGGGCATGATCATTGCCTCCTTCACCCGCTCTCTGGATAATTGAGATTCCGGATCAAATTGCCGAATACTTTCGATTTCATTTCCAAATAATTCGAGCCGATAGGGAAACGCTGAACTATAGGAGTAGACGTCCACAATCCCTCCCCTTACCGCAAATTGACCAGGCTCATAAACAAAGTCTGTTCCCTCAAACCCGTAGGTGATAAATAATTCCGAAAGGAATTCGACATCAACACTTTCTCCAACACTTGCCTTGAAGGTATTTTGAATAAGTGATCTTTTATTAAGTACCTTTTCCACAAGGGCCTCAGGATAAGTGAGTACGATGTGATTTTTTGTATTCATGATGTGATTTAATGTTTCCGATCGCTGCAGGATATTAGCGTTGTCAATTAAATCAAATTGATATGGGGTTTTGTATGAGGTAGGAAAAAGGGAGTAAGAACCTTTGTAGTTCAAATTGAATAGATCATTGATTAATAAGTTGGCTTCTTCTTTGTCATGAAGAATGACCAAAATGGGTCTATTGGTTTTTTTTGAAACGGCGAGTAGGTTGATCGCATCGGCGCTTCCAGACAATCCTTTTAATTTGATTTTAACAGGATTCTGGTCAATGGATGCCAAAAGCAAATTGAGTGCAGTATCATTTTCAAAAAGAGAGACAACGTCGTCTGGTACCATGAAGAAGTTTAAATGGGAGGGCAAAATTAAAACTTTCCATGTCCAAAAAGGAAACCTTTTTCAAAATGAGCCGATTTTTACTGTTTTCAATGAAAAAAGGGAATAAATCAGGGCTATTTTCTATAATTAATAAAACAGTTGCGTATTTTTTGGCTAAAGCAGGGATTCTTAAATAAGAATGGATATTTTTAGATTGTTGTTTTGATTATCGCAAGAACTAATAATTTTAAAATGCTCATTCAATCAGATAAAAAGCAAATAGAAGCCTTAGGCATGAGTGAGATTTCCGTTCAGGAACAATTGCGGGATTTCCAAGAGGGATTCCCCTCGGTAAAATTAATAAAACCGGCGTTACTCAATCAGGGGATTTTAACATTTGATCAGGCGGAATTAACGAAACTTATAAGGCTATATGAATCATCTTTAGCCGTTAAAAAAGTAGTCAAATTTGTTCCAGCCTCGGGCGCAGCAACGAGGATGTTTCAGGCACTTTTTGAATGTTTAGGGACGACGACGGAAGGATTAGGTTTGTCGTCCTTAGCGGTTCAAAATAAAGCGGTTCAAACTTTTTTTAAGCAGTTAAAGGATTTTGCCTTTTATGAAGAGCTGGAGCAGCTACTTATTAATAAGGGATTGTCAGTCGATGACCCGTTTCATATATTGAACTGTTTGTTAACAGCGCAGGGATTGAATTATGGGCAGCTGCCCAAGGGACTTATAAAATTCCATCGAGAGGATGGGATCCTACGCACTGCGACTGAAGAGCATATTGTGGAGGCTTGTGCTTATGCATCGAGTGGCGCAGGAGAGGTATACTTGCATTTTACGGTATCTCAAGAACATCAAGAAAAATTTGAGGAACACGTGGCGATCATTAAGGATACATACCAGACTAAGTATGGTGTCAAGATAGTCATAAACTATAGCCAGCAACAAAAAGCCACGGACACCATAGCCGTTGATCTGGAAAATAATCCCGTTAGAAATCAACAAGGCGCCTTACTTTTTAGACCAGCAGGTCATGGTGCGTTGCTTGAAAATCTTAATGGGATTGAGGCTGACTTAATCTTTATAAAAAACATTGACAATGTTGTTCCAGATAGATTAAAATTTGAAACGATTAGATATAAGAAATTATTGGCGGGAACGCTACTCTCGTTTCAATCGGTAGCATTTGATTTGCTGAACATCCTAGAACAAGCGCCTACGGACCAGCAGGTCATCGAAATAAATGGCTGGGTTAGGGATCATTTAGGATATGTATCTGACGCGCCCTTAGATCGGAAGCAATTATTTGAAGTATTGAACCGACCTATGAGGGTTTGTGGGATGGTCAAGAGTGAAGGAAACCCTGGGGGAGGTCCGTTTTGGGTACAAAATAAGGAAGCTCGAACCCTACAAATTGTGGAAACGGCCCAAGTTAATTTTGAGCAGAAGGACCAAAAACAAATTTTTGAGGTAGCCACTCATTTTAATCCAGTGGATATTGTCTGTGGGGTAAGAAACTTTCAAGGAATAAAATTTGATTTAATCAAATATCGAGACCCGAGTACGGGATTCATCACTCAAAAATCCAAAGACGGGAAACCTCTCAAGGCGTTAGAGCTTCCTGGACTTTGGAATGGGGCCATGGCTTCTTGGAATACTATTTTTGTAGAGGTTCCATTAATCACGTTCAATCCAGTAAAATCGATTAATGACCTTTTGTTGCCTGAGCACGTATAAAATGAGGCAATAATTAATAATAAGAAAAGGACAAAATGGTACGCTAAGGCCATCTTTAACGACAGGAAAAGGACAGGAGAATTAACAGCTTCGGGACAAGCTAGACATTTTTGTAGCCAAAATATTAGTTAATGAAGCCTTAGGAAAGCAATTTTGTATGATATAGGGCGTTAAAGGCAACCTTGATGTTTTATGTGAGATAAGTAGGTAACAAGCTACCTTTGTTTAAATGACATGAAATGAAGTTAATAGGCGGATATCAGCATAGTCTATTTTGTTTTTGAATGAAGGACTAAAGAAAAGCTGCTTTTGTTTTCATCTCTTCGAGGAAAATTAATGGGTTTGGTACGCGTTTAAAATTTAATGGTTTAATCATTCTTTAGTCAATCGAGAAGCTCATTTTAATGAAGAAGCTCATTTTAATATTTTTACTTTTATGGATTAATATTCATTTTAGCAGTGCGCAAATAGATGTGCCTGGTGACCTAGATAACGAATACTTTCGGTTGTTAGCGCTCAAAAATGAGCAGGTTACTCATTTGGGTTACTGGCCAACCATTGACCCCTTCGTAGATTCTTTGACTTGGTCTTTATGGGACCACCGATCCAAAGGGGATCAATTTAAGGAAGGACTTACTATTTTGAACCCGGGGGCCAAAACACATATCAATTCCTCCTATGCTAGAGGATTTAACGATGGTCCGGTTTGGAAGGGAAAAGGAATAACCCAAGAAGTTAACTTTGGCCTGAGATGGAAAAAAAATAGACTTTCAGTTATGTTTGTTCCAAATATTTTTTACTCCCAAAACCTACCTTTTGAACTTGCAACGCAAATAAAGGATGATGTAAGTCCGTTTTCGTATCAATTTGCAAACAAATTTGCCGTTTCTTATCGGGTCGATTGGGTTCAACGATACGGGGATAATGCGTTCGTAAATTTTCATCCAGGACAATCCGAAATTCGGTATCAAGATCGACTATGGACGGTCGGAGTTGGCACACAAAATTTCAAATGGGGACCATCAATATTGAACCCAATAATTTTAAGTAGAAATGCGGGTGGATTTCCTAGTTTGGACATTGGTACGTCACGACCGATAAAAATGTATTTCAAGGACATAGATTTAGGTACAATTGACACAAAAATTCTTTTAGGTCGGCTTTCGGAATCTAACTATTTTGATAGTTTTCCAGAGAATGACAAGCGCTTTTTTACAGGGATGTCAATTGGCTATAGTTTGCCATTTTTATCAAATCTTGTTTTGGGATTCAACAAAGTTTTATACAAACAAGAGCAATATTTTACGCCAGTCGATTTGGCGGCATGGTTTTGGATTTTTGATAATGGCATAATGGTCGATTCTGTTCAAACAAGGGATACATTTGATCAATTGTCCTCAGTGTTTCTTGACTGGAAATTTCAAGAAGTCGATTTGAGAGTCTACTTGGAGTGGGCGCGTAATGATTTTAGTGGTGGGTGGTGGTCACTGACCATGGAACCCGAGCATAGTCGAGCCTACACCATAGGTCTTGAAAAGGTTTTTGATTTAGCGCGAAAGAAATACTTTTTGTTTATGTTGGAACATTCCAATCTTGTAAGGAGTCAAAGTTGGCGTTATCGTGCCAGTCCAGTCTACTATCAGCACATAATTATAGATCAAGGATATACGCATCAGGGACAACTATTGGGGGCAGGAATTGGAGGAGGATCGATGAGTCAATTCATAGGGATGAGTGTATATGACCAAAAGAGACTGTATGGGATAGACTTCCAGGTGATAAGATTTGACGATGATTATTATTCAGAAATGGACCTAGGGTGGAGTCAGCGCCCTCTTTACTTGAGACATCAAAACGAATTTAATCTAGGTTTTAAGTATCAAAGAGAATATGAAAATTGGGCCATAGGAGCAAAAATGATCAATAGTTTTTTTGCGAATCGATATTATGTGTGGGATGACAGAAAATATAATTTGTCGTTAAATATTCAGTTTAAATATTTCCTGTGATGCGCTTAAGGGACTCTTCACCTCTTATTTCCTTTCATAAAAAGACAAGTATCATTCCGATTTGTCCAAAACAAGAAACATAGATCAGTATGCTGCGCCACAATAATTCAAGAAATCTTCATCCTGTCCAATGGGGGACCCATCGGGTGCTTTAAGTGGATTGGGGAAGGTAATCTCGCCAGGCGCTTCTAGCCAAGCATCAATAGTTGAACTTATTCTGGCATAGTGGGCAGCATCTTCTGAATTGGAGGCCTTTGTCAGTTTGCAGTATGCAGAAAGGTCGTTTAGGGTTGCTTCAGTTATGGATTGAACATCCGTTTGAGCATTTGTATTTACTCTCAAGTGCATCAGTTTCTCCACTACTTGCCATTCTACTATTCGCTGAATCGCACGTTCTTCTGGATTATTATTTGGTTTTTTCCATGTTTGCGCTAATAGGAGGTTGAGCACTTTACTTAAGCCCGGTTGATTGGCATCTAAATCGTTGTACATGACCAATCGATTGGCCCTTTCTGCATTTAATAGAAAGGTAAGAGACATTTCGGCGGCAGTTTCAACGGCCGAATAGTAGTCAAAAACAGGGCCAGTTTTGCTGATAAATGATTCTCGGCCTCTATTATATCCAGGAGCTTTGGGTGGAATTTGGATGAGAAGCTTTTTGGGGAGCATTAACGCCTTGGGTTGAAGTGTATTGATCAGTGCCTGTAATGCATCTATTTGAAGGGAGGGATCCAATAGCGCTGTTTTTAATTGATCATCTCCTTTCACGGAATAGGTATAATCCAGCCCTCCGATCACCTTTGATGCGGCCTCAATTTGATAGCGATGAAAAAGATACATGGGAACCAATATTTCTTCCAATGAAGAATAGGGTTCGCCTTTTGGTAAACTATTGTCGGATAGATTGAGTAGTACTTTTTCTCTGACAGCCATCATGCGATTGAGTTCATTCGTCGCTGAAGCGCCACCATCCCAAAGATGGGCAACAGGATGTGCGCCATTGGCAGCTCTTGCATCTCGATCTGTTATGTAGAGGAGGCCCTCTCGATGAGCGGTTTTAATAATTTCATTTAATGCAGACGATTCGTCGGTACCTTTTGTGAATTGGGTATAGCCAAATTTTATAGCTGCAATGTCCCACTCGCCAATATTAATATCGTAAGCATCCGACAAATCGATTTCACCGGCAGAAGTTAATTTTACCAATGGGTGCGGGTAATCCATGACAGAGGCGCGGTTGTTACTGCTGGCCGCATAATTGTGCATAATACCAAGGGTATGGCCAACCTCATGAGCAGCCAATTGTCGCAATCTAGCCAAGACTAGGGCCATTAATGGGCCATTGCTTTGGCTGTATTCATTCAATAGTCCCTGGGCAATTAGAAAATCCTGTCGCACTCTTAATGAGCCAAGACTCACTTGACCTTTGATGATTTCACCTGTACGGGGATCCACGACAGAGCTTCCATAAGACCAACCGCGGGTAGATCTATGTACCCATTGAATCATGTTGTAGCGAATGTCCATTGGATGCGCCCCAATGGGTAGCAATTTTACCTGGAAGGCATTTATAAAACCAGCGGCTTCAAATGCTTGATTCCACCATTGTGCACCTTCCATGAGGGCAGATCGAATAGGTTCGGGCGCACCTCTATCCAGATAATAGATAATGGGTTCGATTACTTCGGATTTTTCGAATTCAGGATTCAATTTTTCTAGGCGATGTCTAGCAATAAAGCGTTTTACAAGAGAGGAGGCTACGGGAGTGGCATAATCTTGAAAGGAGATATTATAGAAGCCACTTCTGGGATCAAAATCCCTAGGCACATATTTGTCGTCAGGAAGCTGAATGAAAGAATGATGGGTACGAACGGTTACTGCGTCGGCGGAAGGGGCAACGGAGCGAATATAGGCACCTATGGGCTCACCGGTAAACGTGAGCGTTGCTTCAAATTCAGTGTTTTGCGGAAAGTTCATTATGTTGGGCTGATGCAATGCGGACCTGGTAGGGTCAATTTTATAATTACCTTGCTTGGTCTGTGCTAGCCTGTTAGAAATACGGTGGGAATCTCTGAGCAGAAAATCCGAAAGGTCAATTAAATAATGGGTGTCATTTTGAGCGACAATAGAAAATCCCCAAAGGATAGAGGAGGCGAATGCTTCTTGAACAGACTTGACTTCGTCAGGATTTTGGCTAACGGCCCGATAGTCCTGATTTGGTTGCATCAACATTAATTTTTGGCCATGTTTCTCAAATCGTACAATTCTTTCATTGCCTAGTTGACCGCGATCAAGCCCAATATCATTTGAGCCAATCCCAGCAGCAAGGGAGTTTACATAAAGAAAATCACGACCATTAAGGTCAATCTCTAAGTACAATTTGTCTTTGGCATCATCATAAAAATAATTGAAATAACCCTCGGTGCGTGTCATTGCATTAGTAAAAGCAGCAATCGAATGGGAAGTGGGTGCAGAAGGACTATTTTTGGAAGAACCTTTTTTCTGGGCAGACGCTCCAGAGAGACACGTAGCGATAATTAATCCAAGTAGTATTTTTCTCATTTCTTTGTATTTTGAGTAATAAAAGGTTTCTTTAATCAGAAAGTTATTAAATATAGCGAGAAGCAATTTTGGAGGACTTATTTTTTATTGCAGTGGTACTACCTCAGGATATTCGGAAAGAAGTAATGGTTCTTAAAAAAATTGTTTCCGAGAACTATCACTCACATCATGCCATGAAGTCACCACCTCATATTACCCTTCACATGCCCTTCAAGTGGAAAATTAACAAGAAACAAAGTCTCACAGAAGGATTAGGTCAATTGGTTCAAGAATTATCACCATTCGAATTGAATTTAAAGAATTTTGGGTGTTTTGAGCCGCGTGTTATCTTTGTCAATGTCCAGGAAACCGAACCGCTAAACAAATTACAAAAGCAGGTGGCCCTATTCATGAAGAAAGGGAATGTTTTCAATGAAGCGTATAAAAATCAAGCCTTTCATCCACATGTTACGATTGCTTTTCGCGATTTGAAAAGGGCTATTTTTGTTGAGGCATGGGATTTTTTTCAAACGCAATCCTTTGATAGACAGTTTTCAGTAAATGGGATTTCGCTGTTAAAGCATGATGGCGTCCAATGGGAAGAGACAGATGTCTTTCACTTTAATGTTACCAGCTAACAGTTGCTATTGCTTTTTTGGGATATAACCGCAGGCTCTTGACCACGCCATCTTTTCGAACATGAACTAAATTGTCTTGGTCGTCAAATGCCAAAAACAAAAGTTCATTTGAAATGGTCATTTCTAGGAATGGTTTCATTTTTTCGTATTCTAAATAACACCACAGGGCGTCGTTTTCAATTTCACTCCCCAGAAAAACCAAGTTGATCTTTTCCTCTTGGACACTAACGCCAAATTTATCAGTAAAATATTGTTCCATTGTGTGATTTAATGTCGTGGGGTCTATTTGGCTAATGTCCAATTGAGGATTTTTGGAATAGATTTTTAGTTCCTTTTCTAAATCATCCAAAAACAGTCGAACACTTATTTTGAGATGTTTATCATCAGAATTGTACACCACATCACAAACACTGACATGAAATGCATGCAGAAGGTATACTTTAGCAATAAGAATGAATAGTGTGTAATGCATGCTGATTTATTTAACAATAAGTTAATGACAGAATTTATAATATATTTTGAATTAGGACTTTACCATATTCTGGATTTTGCAGGCTACGATCATATGCTTTTTGTAGTTGCAATATCGGCATTGTATTTGGCAAGTGATTGGCGTAAAATTTTAATTTTGGTAACAGCCTTTACCTTTGGCCATAGCATTACGCTTGCGATGGCAACATTCGATTTGGTCAATGTTGATTCGGATCTTATAGAATTTTTAATTCCGTTGACGATTCTGATTACAGCGGGATCTAATTTGTTCACTAGAGACCGCAATAGATATATTCCTTCGACAAGAAAGGTATCTCTTAATTATCTGTATGCTGGGTTTTTTGGTACCATTCATGGGTTTGGATTCTCTAATTATTTGAAGGCAATCCTGGGTAGGGACACAGCGATAATAAAACAATTATTGGCATTTAATTTGGGCTTAGAGGTCGGACAGATCGTGGTAATGATTTTTTTTCTGATCATAAGTGCATTTTTTGTTGGCTTATTTGGAGTAGATCGACGTGATTGGAAAATCATCATTTCCTCCATAATTATAGGCATCACTTTTGTTTTAATGATCGAAGCCAGATTTTGGATTTAATTTAATACTTGAATATGAAACAATTACTTATAATATTGATAGTGCTTGGACCGTTTGTTATCCAACTTAAGGCCCAAACAGATCCGAATTGGGGACAAAAATTTGAACAGCTGGGCACTATACTGCCAACGCCCAACAGTACGCGAACCGCTTCAGGGGCTCCAGGGAAAGCGTATTGGCAACAGCGGGCAGATTATAAAATTCAAATCACCCTTGATGATCAGAGCCAACAAATCACCGGAAACGAGCGCATTACCTATTTCAATCAATCGCCAGATGATCTTGAATATTTATGGCTGCAATTGGATCAAAACTTTAGGGCGCAAGATTCGGATACGCCGCTGGTTACGGAATCGAATATGCTAGACAGCTTGTCAGCAAAAGATTTGTTTGCTTATGTCAATGATTTTGATGGGGGATTTAAAATTCAAAAAATCACGAATGCTGGAGGTGCGGACATGGACTATGTGATCAATAAAACGATGATGCGGATCAATCTTGATGAACCGCTTATCTCAGGAGACTCGATAGTTTTCAATATTGATTGGAACTATAATATCAATGACCGCATGTCTCAGAAGGGACGTTCGGGATATGAATACTTTCCAGAAGATGACAATTACTCCTATACTATTGCCCAATTTTATCCAAGGATGGCTGTCTACGATGACGTCGAAGGATGGCAAAATAAGCAGTTTTTGGGAAGAGGTGAGTTCACCTTAAGCTTTGGAAATTTTGATGTATCCATTACTGTTCCGGATGATTTTATTGTCGGAGCTACAGGGTGGTTACAAAATCCGGAGCAAGTGCTGACGCAGGGCCAGATAAAAAGGTTTGAAACAGCTAAAAATAGCTTTAAAGATCCGGTAATAATTGTCACGGAGGCCGAGGCGCGGAACAGTGAGAAAAACAAAAGTAAGGGAACAGAAACCTGGCATTTCAAAGCAGAAAATGTGAGGGATTTTGCCTTTGCAGCTTCTAGAAAATACATTTGGGACGCGATGGCGGTCGATTTAAACGGTAAAAAACCGCTAGCCATGTCTTATTATCCCAAGGAAGGAAATACCTTATGGGAAGCGCATTCTACTAGAGCGGTAAGACAAACGCTAATTACCTACTCCAGACACACAATAGATTATCCTTACCCAGTTGCCATTTCGGTACATGCGGCAAGTATTGGTATGGAGTATCCAATGATTTGTTTCAATTTTGGACGTCCCAAGGAAGATGGGACGTATTTCGATCAAACCAAGTGGGGTATGATTTCGGTAATCATTCATGAAGTTGGGCATAATTTTTTCCCAATGATTATCAATTCAGATGAAAGACAATGGACATGGATGGACGAAGGATTGGATACTTTTATCCAGTCGATTGCTACCAAAGACTATGACCCCAATTTTCCTATAAGTAGAGGCTCGGCCGAAAGCATTGTGCCCTATATGAGTGGTCAGCAAGGATTGATGCGCCCCATCATGACCAATTCAGAACAGGTTCTTCAATTTGGCAACAATGCCTATGCCAAACCAGCGGCAGCATTAGCGATCTTAAGAGAGACAGTTATGGGGCCGGAGCTTTTTGATTATGCCTTTAAGATATATGCACAAAGATGGGCGTTTAAAAACCCATCACCCGCTGATTTTTTCAGAACGATGGAAGATGCTTCTGCCGTAGACCTGGACTGGTTTTGGAGAGGATGGTTTTATACCACCGATAACGTGGATATTGGTGTTGATCAAGTAAGGTATTTTAAAATGCAAAAGGAGGAAAATGAACTTGAAAGAAAGCAGATTAAAGGAACAGATCAAAACTTGAATGAGGATAAAAAATCATTTTCAGAGGCGGCTGAAACATTTGTTTTTAAGAACACCAAATCGCGAGATTACCAAGAGTTCAAAAACAAGTTGGATGAACAGCAGATAAAAGAGGAATTAGCAGATAAAAACTTTTATGAAGTGAAGATGGTCAATAAGGGAGGGCTAGTCATGCCGGTCATTATTGAATGGACGTATGTTGACGGAACGAAAGAGGTGGAGACCCTTCCTGCGGAGATTTGGAGACACAACGAGCAAGCGTTCACCAAAATATTTGTTAAAGAAAAAGAAGTCGTTAATATTCTCATAGATCCTGATAAGGCGACTGCGGATGTAGATCAAAGTAATAATCGGTTTCCCAAAATGGTAATACCAACTCGCTTTGATAAATTCAAGAAGGATAATTGATACGTTGTCGCAGATTTACCAAACAATAGAGACAATGGAGGCTCTTGAGGTCAGATCCCAGAGCTATTACTAGGTAATTTAGATAAAACATGAAGAACGTTATTTTTTTGTTGGTACTAGGTCTTACCTTGAGTCAGTGCAAGTTTAGCGGGGATACAGGAGGGAGTTCCAGTTCATTTGACGAGGAGGATTTGAATGCCCCTGCTGAGGGTTTTGATTTGGAAAGTTCTGATCCCTTGGCGATTGTTATAGCTGATCGCGTTATGCATGCGATGGGTGGAAGACGTGCCTGGGACCAAACCCGATACCTCAGCTGGAATTTTTTTGGAAGCCGCAAATTATTGTGGGACAAAACGGCAGGACGGGTACGTATTGAAAACAGCCGAGATGATCAAGTTGTTTTATTAGATCTAAAGGAAATGACAGGACGGGTATTTCGAAGTGGGACGGAAGAGGTAAATACGGATAGCGTCAGTTACTATTTGGAGCAAGGTTGGCGGACATGGATTAATGATTCTTATTGGTTGGTAATGCCCTATAAATTAAAAGATACAGGAGTTACACTGACTTATCTCAAAGAGGACACTACTCAAATGGGGGAATGGTCAGATGTACTCAAATTGACTTTTGACAACGTGGGAGTAAGTCCAGAGAATGCCTATTGGGTCTGGGTATCGAAAGAAACAAATTTGGTAAAACAGTGGGCATATTATGCCCATTTCACAGATTTGGAACCGCGATTTCTTTCCCCATGGGGCAATTATCAGCAATTGGGAAATATCCTGTTATCGAACGAACGGGGGACAAGAGAGCTGACCGAGGTAGAGGTTTTGGAATCAGTTCCCGAGGAGCGGTTCGCTTCGTTTTAATTTGTATGGCCCTATTTTTGTTGTAGTAATGGTAAACATAGATGGTGCGTAGGTATTTGATCAATACTTTTTTAATTCTTTTTTTTGCCACGGCTAGTGCTCAAGACAGTCTTCAGCAGTTAATGAACATGCATGCAGAGGCACATCAGCCAGCTTATTGGGAAGGGATCAAAACAGTTAGTACCAAAGGATTTTGGCTGGGGAGTCATGGGGATTATCCCGTCACTTTTTTTATGAAGAGGCCAAATAAATTTCTGATGGTTAGTCAGCGATCAAGATTTCTTGAAGCCTACAACGGGATAGATTCATGGACCATTGCCAAATGGACAAGTGATGAAGCGGTTTTAATGACAGCTGACGAGGCGCTTATCCACCAAAATGTATTCATATTTGGAACGCCAGTGGGGGCATCCATGGACATGGTTTACAAAGGGAAGATTTCTATTGAGGACCAATGGTATTATTGGATTATGGAATTAAGGGGCATAGAAACCAGGGAGTATTTTATTTCCGCCGATAGTTATTTACTTTTTAAAACCATCATTACCAGAGAGCTCCCCACCGGGAGTCAGAAATTGACCAGAGAGGTGGTTAAATATACCGACATCAATGGATTGATCTTTGCGACTCACGTTAAGGTTTATACTGCCAGTGTTCGTTCGGAATATATATTTTCCAATATTACCATTGGCACGCCCGTTGATGACAAAAGATTTATTAATCCCTTAGATAACTGAAGCAAATCGATGGCGTCTTGTTTGCATTTAAAAGGTACTTTATGAGGCGTAATTATTTCTGTAGAATCGGCAATTAATAGTGGGTGGATATCATTATATTGTTCACAATTCGCTTGCATAGCGAAACAAATAGAAACGTTTAAATGAGTTTAATGGAAAAGAAGGTTTGGTTAATCACAGGATGTTCTTCTGGATTTGGGAGGGAATTGGCAAAATCGGTAGCAGATAAGGGAGATCAGGTAATAGGTACGGTCAGAAAAAAAGAGCAAGTGCCAGTGCTTGAGGCGCTTTCTTCCGGCTCGATTAGGGGGTTTGTCTTGGATGTCACGGAGGAGGATGCCGAGGCACGCATCCATCAGTTGATTCAAGAGAAGTATGGATCAAAAATAGATGTTTTGGTAAATAACGCGGGTTATGGGTCGTTGGGGCCTATTGAACTCATTGATGGTGCCGAGATTAGGAGACAATTTGAGGTAAATGTATTTGGCGCGGTTGCCATGATCAAGGCAGTATTGCCATTTATGAGAAAAAACAGATCCGGACATATTTTGAACATTACTTCTATCGCTGGCCTTAATGGGTTCCCCGGAGTGGGTATTTATAATGGATCCAAATTTGCATTGGAAGGTATCGTAGAGGCCTTATCGGCCGAAACTAAGCATTTGGGGATTAATGTTACAAATGTAGAGCCGGGACCCTTTCGAACAGACTGGGCGGGGACCTCTGCCACCTTTGTTGGTGCGGAAATCGCAGATTACGACGAGACGGCTCATAAAAACATCAAAGCCATTCAAGCGGTAAGTGGAAAGCAAATAGGAGACCCAATTAGGGTGGTTAATGCAATGTATGAGTTGACACAACTCAAGAATCCCCCCTTGCATTTGCCCCTTGGAGGTCCGGCCTATGCTCGAATCAAAATCAAATTACATGATTTTGGCGAAGAAATTGACCAGTTTGAATACCTTGGATTACCTACTGATTACCCTGAATCCGAACGCTAAAAGCTGCGCTGAATTTATTTTAGCCCATTCATGACATCAATGGCCCGATCAATTTCAGATTCATTATTGTAAATATGTACCGAATGTCGCAGTAGTTCGGTGCCTACCGAACGCGGTTGCAGTTTTTCTTGTGCCCACATGGCTTTCTGCAAATCGGGACCTGTCCAGCCGTCGAGGGCATAAGTAGTCAATCCCGCACACATCTGTGGATGGGTTGACGAGTGGATGGTAATACGATCCATAGCTTGCAAGCGGTTGCGGAGATAATCACCTAGGGTTTTGATTCTACTTATCCATCGATCTTGTCCAATGGTATTGTAGAAATCAAGTGAAGCATCCAATCCCGCCATTAATGCAGGATTGCCGGTGCCATTTTGCATTAAACGAAATCCGTGGTCCGTTTGATTATCCCAATTATAGCTTGCAATGGTGGTCCATATTTCCCCTATGCGTTCGGGATTGATGTACAGAATGCCATTTCCTGCTGGGGCGAGGAGCCATTTGTGAAGGCTAGAATAGTAGGCATCACAGCCGATGTCTTGGACGTCCACGAGTACCTGACCTACCGATTGTGCCCCATCAAGAACGGTGAAAATACCCCTCTTGCGTGCTTCAGCACAAATGGCTTTTACAGGCATGACCGTGCCATAAACGGATACAATATGAGGAATGGCGATGACCTTTGTTTTTTTGGTTACTAGTTTGAATATGGCATCGAAAAGCGCCTCTGGATCGTTGGCTGGAATAGGTATTTGGGCTTGTTTGTACACCAATCCATGGCGTTTGGCCAGAGACATCCATGCGCCGTAGCCCCCACCATGCTCTTGGTTGGTATTGATGATTTCGTCACCCGCTTCGAGGGCAAGGCCATTGGCCACATAATTCATCCCAAAGGTGGCGTTTTGGGTAAGGGCGATTGATTGATAATCAGCATTGATGATTAAGCCAATTTTTTGACGGATGGAGTCGTATGAGAAATATCCCGTCAGCAATTCGGGTCCAGTGCCATCTTTGTAATCGGTCTCGGCAGCGTGCACATTATAGTGCAACAGGTGTTCAGAAATCTTATTGATTACATAACCAGGTGTGGGCCCCATGGTTCCATTGTTGAAGTATACCTGATCTTCACGGAGTACAAAATGTTTTCTCACTGCTTGCCAGTATTCGGCATCATTGATGTTTTTTTCTTGGAGGTTGCTGATACTTGGGATCGCCGGGCTGTCCTGAGTCAATAAGGGAGCCGCTAATCCACCAATAATGCCTTTTTTGAGGAAAAGTCTTCTTGAAGTCATATAGATACTATTTTATAATACAGTAGTCAATTAAAGTTAGTTGAAATTTATCAATAGGAAAAAGAAATGGGTTCAGTAGTGTCGAGGGTTTTATTAATAGTCATAAACGGTACAGAACATAGGTGGGGATGGAGGGATAATGGGATGGAGAGGCGCTAATTAGCTACCAAAAGGGAGGAAGTATAGGGGGCTGTCGTGTACAACCGGTTAACGCTCCTGCTGCTGCATTCAGTGATTCTTACACAAATCTAAAGACCCCCTTTTCCTTTGTGAACTGCTCCATGCAACTTGACAGGCTCAATCAAGGAGAATGGTCAGAAATAGAAGCACAATTAAGAAAATGGTCAAAGCAGTATGGTGATATTGATGTGAAGATTGAGCTGGTCTTTGATGCTGACCATCAAGTGCGAAATACAGGAGTGTATATTCCTACAGGTTTTCGGAAACACCTTACCTTTCCAGATGATTCCAAAAAATATTTTTATTTTCCCAATGAAGATACTCTCTATAATTAGGTTCGATATGATCAAAACTGTACCAGATAAGGGCTAAGCGCAAATACTATCTTTATAAGAATCCCTTATTTATTTCTGTTAGAAAGAAAAATTGGTAAATTTACCGTTGTCTTTAAAATATAAATCTGTAAATTATGATAATAAATTAACCAAAATCATAGTATCATGAATCTAATTAAGCAGTTATCAATATTTTCATTTCTACTCATTTCTACTCATTTCTGTGAGTATATGTAAAGCTCAAGTAGAACAACTCCAGGGTCCTAGAATTGGTGCTACTTTCTTAACAGATGGCACATCTTCAAAGAGAGTCGAGTCTAATTTTATCACGCAATTTGGCTATCAATGGGAAAATAGATTTACTAATGACTCTCTTAAATTTGCCTTTTTAGGAGAATAGTTAGTCAGTGTTGGTGGATTAGAAAAAGGAGTACTTCTACCCTCTTTTTCTGCTTTAATGGGCGTTAGAGGTGAAGAAGGTTATGAATTTGCCCTTGGAGCAAATATATCCCTTACTGGTTTTGCTCCAATCTTAGCCATAGGTAAAAACTTCAAAATAGGAAGTGTGAATATGCCAGTAAATATTGGCTTTGTTCCTTCTGTAGATAGAAAAGATCCTTATTTAGGAGATGCAGGACCCTCTGGATCTAGGATTACTTTTACAATAGGATTTAATTGCAAAGATTTCTAGTTTATTTAACATCAATTATTGCTAGAAGTTCTTTTCGTTAAAAATGCAGTCAATCATAAAATCTCAGAAGGCTGGTATTACCTTGCCTTTGAAGAGCGGGCGCATTTTTCCGCCACTTCTGTATCGGTAGGTTCTGTATTTTCAAGAGGGGGAGTGCATCGTAACCCTTCTTTTTATTAAATAAGCAACGTCACTAGAGAGTTGGCAGATAATGCTTGAAGCAATCTGAGGGTTAAGTTTCTTGAGTTTTGAACATTTTAGTTTTGGGTACTTTGTATCTGTTGTAGCCCCAAAGGTATTGTTCAGGCATCTTTCGAATCATCTCTTCCATTTCTTGATTGATCGTGCGGGCTGCAGCTAGCTCGTCCTTGGCAAGAGGTTCGATGAGCTCTTTGTAGTGCAACGTGTAGCCCTTGCCTATTCCATTGCGTTTGATTGCCAAAATAAAAATGGGAGCACCTGTAAGCTTTTGCAATCGTTGTACTAGTGTCATGGTGTATGCGGGACGACCAAAAAATGGCGCCCAGACACCCTCGCCATCCGGGGGTACCTGATCGGGCAGAATACCTATTGACTTGCCGCGCAACAAAGTTTTGACTAGCAGGCGAATGCCCTTTAGGTTAGCGGGTACCATCATGAGTTTTGGTCTGGAGCGCATCTTCATAATCCAGTCTTGTAGCCATACTTTGCGAGGGGGACGAAACAAGACGGCTCCCGGAAAGTGGCTTGAATAAACGAGTGGAACTAGCTCAAAACAGCCGGCATGTGGCGTCAGGACAATGACTCCCTTGCCTTTATCCAGTGCTGTTTGGAACACCTGCCAGTTATCGAACGGCACTTTGGCATTAATAAAGGCATCATCATGTCGTGTCCACCAGTACGCCATTTCAAAGAATAACTGTGTAGCGCTAAGCATTGCAGAGTGAAGTGTAGCCACTGAGGTGTCAGGAAAGGCGTTTTTCAGATTGGTACGGGCACGCTCTTTGATTTTTCCAGGTAAGAAATAGGCGACCCAGCCAGCGCCTGCTCCAAGTAATTGTAGTACGGTCAGAGGCAAAATGCCGAGGGTTTTGATTAGAGCAGTAGCAAGACGAGGGCCGATTTTGGTGAGCATGTAGTAAAGCTAAGTATCCATTTATTTAATAACAACTTGTGCGTCGTGTTGGTCCGTAGTGAAGTACCCAGAACTTGAGGGTGGCTGTAAGTGTTGATAGCGATATGATCAGCATCGTCTATTTGGGACTTGTCAATTTGCAGAGGAGGTCTTTTTGTGGAAAATGCGTCAATTCCTGATTGCAGTCGGACGTCAGGGATTATTTGGATATTCCTATTAATTTGTGTGAGCCATCACAATAGGGGAATTTTTTGGAGTGCCCACAAGTGCAATCATTGATGCCCTTACCATTGAGAATTTGCGGTAAATATTTTTCAATGCGCGATTCGCGGGTTTGTGGCTGTTTAGCGGCTGAAAAATACAACAGATAGGCCCGTTGTCGCCCTGGCGTCAAGGCCTCAAATGCTCGTTTAAAGGCGGGAAGCTCGTTCCATTTTTTTTCAAGTTCTCCGGGGAGCGGGTAGTCACTATTTTTTTTCAAGGTGATCTTCAATCCCGCTTTTTCTATTTCAATGGCCTCATAGACATAGGATTGAATGATTCCTTTGTGTTCAATAATTTCGTTGACACTAGCAAACTGCATCCAGCGCCCAGCCTGTGTATGTTCTCCGGGCTTTTTTAGTAAGCCGTGGGCATCTTGCAACAAAGCCCCCTTGAAAAAATTAAGCACACAGAACGCCTTAAAAGCCCCCAAAATTATGAGATTTTGTTGCTCGAACATGTAGCAGGGCTGGCGCCATTTTAATGTTTCGACGAGGGGGCAACTGAGCAAAATTATCCTTAATTGCACCATTTCTGTTTGCCACCTTTTTGAAAGATTCAGGTATTCATCCACCTTGGGGTTTTGGTATGTCACTTCTTTTTTTAATTATAGATTTCTAAGGAATCCCACTAACCATTAGGCGGGTACCTGGATGAAATCCTAGTTATTTAAAACCGCCAAGACGCGATCAGGCGTAAAAGGCAAATGTCTTAAATGTTTACCTGTCAGTTGTAGAAAAGCATTGGCAATCGCACCGGCCACCATTGGTGTGGCGGTTTCACCGACACCTTCTGGCTTTTCGCTGGAAGGGATAAATGCAGTTTCAATGCTGTCAGGAACCTCTTGCATTCTCAACAAGGAATAATCGTGAAAATTGGATTGCTGTACTTGCCCATCGACAATGGTTATTTGTTCTTTGAGTACACTGCTCATGCCCATGATGATGCCCCCTTCCATTTGGGCCTTGACGTTGTCGGGCTGAATGATCACACCCGCATCTAAGGCAATCCAGAAATGATGTACGTTGATGGTGCCGGTAGCTCGATCAAGGGAGATTTCGCAAATTCCGGTACCGATCGAGCCATGTTCGACGAAGGCGACGCCTTTGGCGCGTCCGTCGATTGAAGGCACATCCCAACGGGACATGGCTACGGCCTTTTCTAAGGTAGCCAATGCCTTAGGTGATTGGGCCATTAGTGTTCTTCGAAGGGCGACGGGGTCCACGCTTTGGTCAAAAGCGATGGTATCGAGCAGGGACTCAATGGCAAATTTGTTTGGTCCATGACCTACTGAACGCCAATGCTTCAATCTGATGCCATGGGTAGTTTCTCGCCAATCAGCCAATTGATTGGGAATGTCATAATGGTCATTTTTAACGCCACTCGCAACGAGATTTCCGCCATCTCCGATGACGGTATGTGACAAACCTGTGAGTTGTCCGCGTGCATCAACGGTTGCTTTGAGACGTTGAAGCGACAAGGGCCGATAAGCGCCATAGGCTACATCATCTTCTCTGGTCCAAACTAGTTTCAGTGGCAAGGGAGCGATTTCTTTGGCCAGTATCGCACATTCGACCACAAAGTCCGTCATGCTTCTTCGGCCAAAGCCACCGCCGAGATACTGCAAATGAACGTTGACGTTTTCGGGAGGAACGCCAAGCACACCGGGAACACCTAGTTTGGTATCTCCTCCCTGTTGACTACCGACCCACACTTCTGCGGTTTGCAAATCTTCAGAGACTTGGATCACAGCATTTAAGGGTTCGATCTGGGCATGGTACACATAGTCGTTTTTAAAATCGGCCGTATAAGTTTTATGTGCACTGCGGAGGGCTTCGCCCATGTTCCCGATTTCGGTAATGACCGCACCTTGTGATTTTTTGGCTGCGATCGCTTCGTATTCGGAGTAGATCTCTTGTGAGTGGTAGCCGCTGGACGTAGCGGTACTCCAATCGATTTTCAGTAGTTTTTTGGCATCTAAAACGCCTTTTAGGGTGGAAGCAATCAATCCAATGGCGTAATCAAACTGGACGATTTTCATGACTCCTGCGTGTGCTAAAATTTCAGATTCATTGAGAAGTGTGGGTCTCGCACCATGTAGTTTGCCTCTTTCCAAGGCGCCATAAACCATATCGGGCAATCGTACATCTATGGCAAATTGAGCGGTGCCATTGACTTTTGCAGGAATTTCCGTACGGGGAATGTTTTTTCCTATTAATTGGAAGTCTTTTGGATTTTTTAATTGATCTTCTGTAAAATCTGGCAATGCGGTTGGCATGGTGAGCACGGGAACCAATTCTCCAAAACTTATTTTCTGGCCAGACTTTTCATGGATGACAAAACTCTGAGCAGCGTTTAATTCTTCAATAGGCACCTTCCAATGGTTAGCCGCTGTATTTAACAAGACATAACGCGCCTGTGCCCCAGCTTTTCTCATCACGTGGTAATAACTATGAGTGGTCCTACTCCCTACCGTAAACATAAGCTTTGTTCCAGGCGCCCATCCTTCACCGCCATATATATCGGCTTCTTGGGGGGAAAATTCGACCTGAACTTTTGACCAATCTGCGTCCATTTCCTCAGCAAAAATAATGGGTAGGGAAGTCATGGAGCCTTGGCCCATTTCTGCCGCTGGATTGTAGATGATCATCTGGCCATCTTCCCAGAGTTGTACCCATGCGGTGATAGGGACTTTTTTCAGCTGCGCGCGGATTTTTTTGTCGTCTTGGCAAGACACCAAAACGGGAAGTACACCGGACGCGCCTATAAAAAGCGTCACACCTCCCGAAGTTTTGAGAAAAGCTCTTCGGTTAATTTTATTTGTCATCGTGAGATCTTTAGCCATTGTGCTTTTATTAAAAGGTGGGGGCTTTTGTTTTTGCAGCCATTTCGATGGCGGTAAGAATGCGCAGATACGTGCCGCATCTACAGAGATTACCATTCATGTGCGCCTTAATTTCGTCGCGCGTAGGGTGTTCGTTTTGCTCGAGTAAGGCGACTGCTTGCATGATTTGACCTGAATGACAATAACCACATTGTGGGGCTTGGGCCTCAATCCAAGCCTTTTGGACGGGGTGATCCCCATCTTCAGATAAGCCTTCGATGGTAGTAATTTCTTGACCCGCTGTAAATTGTTCGATGGGCAACAGACACGCTTTGATCGGTTGCTTATCTACATGGACCGTGCAGGCACCGCATTGACCGATGCCACAGCCATATTTGGCGCCCGTCAGTCCCAGATCTTCGCGAAGTACCCAAAGCAAGGAGGTTCCTGCGGCTACTTCGACGTCATAAGATGTTTTATTGATGTTCAGTGTATACTTAGGCATAGCAATATATTTTCAATCAATTTATTAAATATATATGGCTAATGGTTCATTTTTGGGTCAATTTTTTTTGATTATTCTAGGATCTGGTATGATCAAGGGATGACTGGTGTGCGCTTTGTAATCGCAAGAAGCACAAGAAATTCAATTAATACTTTATGGTAAATAAAAAGATAGGCGCATTCATTTTTATCTATTGATTTGGGTACGGGTATTTGTCCGGAGAATCACAAAAATCAGGACACTAAACACATATAAGGGTAATAGATCATACTATGAAAACCCTTCGGAAAAAATCAGAAGGGCTGAACTTAATCCAAAAAGGGCAGAAAGAAGCAGCAGGAAAATTAAAGAAGCCCGGTTCAATATTATTGTTTTTCTAAACATAAACTATTTGCTGAATTGAAACGGTACACAATTTAGGTATAATAACAAGATCAAACCAATGTGCTATTTTAAAAGGGTAAGTCATTCGCTGATATAGGTGGCTACGTCTTCCCAATTTTCTTGCCCACAGATGTAATGCGTTCTACCTGAAAACTCTTTAAAATCAATTTTACTTTGTTGATTTTTGTATGCGTTGTAATTTTTCCTATTCAGAGAGGAAGGTATCACATGATCTTTTTCACCTGCAATGATAAGTAATGGTTTATGTGGTTTTTGGAAGTCAATTTTCTCGGTTTTTTTTCTGCTTCTTCTTGGGTTATTCCTGCTTTCTGGAACAACAAATTTATTGTATTCAATTCGTGCTTCCTCCATTGTCATAGTGGGGCAAAAATCATATTGAAACCATTTCACACTGGGTAGATAAACAGAATTTCCTTTGAACGGATTTATGGTTCCCAAATTTGCTTTTAAGAAACTCCATTTGATACTAATAATGCCTTTGAGTGGCGCTTAATCATGGCAAATTACTGCGACTCCCTTGTTTAATCCTATTAATTTTTGTATGGCATGATCACCCATTGAGTGCCCTCTAAGGATTGTTTTTTCGGGTAATTTGTCAATAAAAACAGATAATTATCGATAACCTGTCCAAAGGATAATTGGCCTAATCTTTGGTCAATATTGTAGCGCAAGTCTGTTGGCTTCCCTTCATGATAAGCGTATGCAGGAGCATAATGTTTATACCCCTTTGCTTCATAAAATTTCATTCAAGGCTCCCAACTTGTAGGGCTCATAAAAAGTCCATGAATAAAAACGATAGTATTACTTGTTGCACTATTTTCTATATTTTGTCCGCTTGCTTGTTGAACAATTAATACTATCGAAAACAAAAGAAAAAGGAGATTCATATTTTTTGGTCTTTTTGTAAGTTCTAAATCATATTTTTCAATGTCGGCTAATACCTTGCGCAAAAAAATATGAGCGAGGATATTCCCATTTCAGTATACTTTGTGTTCAAAATTAGGACCACCTTAGGCGGTCTACAAAAGTCATGTCATGGACAGAGGCAAGCGTCGGTTAAAATCGATGTTTTGGTGGTTAAACTAGGTGTGCTAGTCCGTGCTACGGAAATGGATTTTGAGGTTGGCTGTACCTCTATTGTTGAGAACCAGCAACGATGGCCGCGGCAACGTCACCAAAGGCCGAGCTGAGGCCGCGGCGATTAAATAATCTAAAATTGCCCCCGTCGTCCCATACAATGGTCAGCAGGCCGCGTGCGGCGGCTTCCTTCGCATAGAAGTTGCCATAATTGATACGACTTTGAAGAGAATTGGCTTCGATGGTTCCCCATTCGCCCAATATAACGGGTCGCTTCCTTTCCACGATCCATTCTTCTTTGATTTTGTCCAATTCAGCGATCAGGTCAGATTTGTCATCGTCAGATCCCCAAGAGGTGGTAGCTTCTCCGGCATATGGCCAAGGAAAATAGCTATGTAAAGAAATGATGATTTTCTCATCATCATTGGGAATAACCAATTCTTCCATGGCGATGGGAACAGTGCTTGCAGCCCAAGTTGGGATCATGAGGTGTCTTTTTTCGTTATTTCCCCCAGTTGCCCGAATGGCATCTACCGCTGCTTTGTGAAAATCGTTTACATAGCCACGGCCCTCTGAGGTACCTCCAGACCATTCTTCAGTAATGCCTTCAATGCGGGGCTCATTTAAGGTTTCAAAAATTAATGAATCGTTGTATTCTTGAAAGAAGTGGGCCACTTGTGTCCAAAGACTGCCCAAACGGTCTGCGCTCTTCTGTGCTTCTGAGGTGCTTGGTATTATCCAGCTATTGTCATGGTGTACATTGATGATAACGTGCATCTTGTTTTGAAAACCGTAATCAACGATTCTTTTTATTTCAGTCAGATAGTTGTGTTCTATTGGATAGGGATCATTATTGGCCTGATTAGGCGCCCATGTAACGGGGATTCTTAGGGTTTTAAATCCCATTGCTTTCACCTCATCAATTACCGCCTTGGAGGTAAGGGGATTGCCCCAGAGCGTCTTGTCCCTTGACGGCACGTCAAAGCTATTTCCTAGGCTCCATCCAACACCCATTTCAGCGACTAGATCAAAGGAGCTGATGTCACGAGCCGCACCTATCCCATCTGGATAGGTTGTATCATCACTTGTTTGCTCGATCTGCTCAGTTTGTTCTATGGTGTCCGCTGTTTGGTTTTTGCAAGCCAAGAGTTGGATCAGCAAGAAGCTGCAGACCAAGCTAAATGGGATGTTTTTGGTGTTCTTTGACTTTCTGATGAAAATAGGGCTGTTCATTCTTTTTTGTTTCTATGTTTGAATTGAAGTATACATTGGATACGAAAACCTACTTCGCCCACACAACTTATCCCCTTTGGGTAAGAGGTACAAAATCAATGTGATGAAGGCGGTATTTTGTGTACTTAATGGAGCTATTAGGCGATTGAGCACTACACGCCGCGGATAGACAAGAGATTGGTTTTGCAGCATCGGGTGTTAGATGCGTTTTTGGTTTATAGGGCTCCATTATTCCCTGTCAATGGACAAGATTGTTTGCAAGAGTACATTGGCGCCATTGGTCATGTCTGAAGCTTTGGTAAATTCATTGGGTGAATGGCTGACACCGCCTACGCTCGGAACGAAAATCATGCCTACAGGCGCAATGGCAGCTATTTGTTGGGAGTCATGCCCGGCACCACTTGGCATCACTTTTGTTTTGAGCCCAAGGGTAGCGGCACAGTTGTTAATTTTTTTTTGCAAATAGGGGGCTGTAAGCGCAGGTTTAGAGAAACTGGCCTCTCGTATAAACATGATTTTTGTCTTTGTTTCATTCGCAATTTGGGCCGCACGTTGTTCGATTTTGCTCAAAAGCTGTTCAATTTTATCCCACGAGAGATCGCGAATTTCCAAACCTAAGGTAACGTTGCCTGGAACGACGTTGTAGGCCCCAGGCTGCGCCTGAATTTTTCCTACCGTACCTACTTGACTACCGGGGACGCCGTTAATCACTTCGTTGACAGCAATGACTAATTTGGACGCGGCCAATAAGGCATCTTTTCTAAGCTTCATAGGCGTAGTCCCCGCATGGTTGGCAAATCCTTCAATGGTAACTTCGCAATCCAAAATGCCTACAATGCCTTCGACAACCCCGATGGGTAAGTTTTCATTTTCAAGAATCCCTCCTTGCTCAATGTGCAATTCAAGAAAGGCATGCAGATCTCCTTTTTTTCGTATCGCACCTTGAATGTCATCAGGGTTTCCCCCAATCGCTTTGATGCCAGCAGCCATCATGACACCGCTTTGGCTTAGCTGTTGCAGGCCCTCAGGAGTCAATTGACCGACCATGGCTCGGCTGCCGATGAGACCCCCTTCTTCATTGGCGAAAATGAGGACCTCTAGCGGATGCGCTGTTAACACCTTCTGTTCATTGAGTACTTCGATGACTTCTAGGGCACTAATTGAGCCCAAGGTACCGTCGTAGTTGCCGCCATCGGGAACCATGTCAATATGAGAACCAAAAGCAATTGGTTTGAGTGAAGGGTTTTTTCCGTTTCGTTTGCCAATGATGTTGCCAGCGCTGTCAATGGTTGGATGAAGCCCCGCATTTTTCATCAGCTGCATAAACCAAGTTCTGCCATCAATGTCCCCTTGGGTATAGGCGACACGGTAGCCGCGATTGTTGTTGTCACGACCAAATTTTGCAAGCTCATTGATTCGTGTTAAGATGCGCTGCTCGTTTACCTTCAGATTGGCGTAGAACGGGTTTTCCTTCGCCCCCAGCAGCCCAAAGGCTGTAATCCCAAGTCCGGTGAGTGTTGCACTTTTAATAAAGGTTCTTCTTTCCATATTTTTAATTGACGTATGTCTTTTGCCACGGCATGTAGGTAGCGGTCTAGTAAAAAAGGAGTGGATCAAAACACGCCATTTTTGACAACAATATACTTAAATAAAACAAATTGTGAGAGGGGACGTACCCAAATCCCAGTTAGCCAATTGCCCAAAGCATAAGCCCTACTAATAAGGTTTTCAGCGAAAATTCTTCACCATCAAAATACGGAAACCTTATTAACCTAGTCACCAACATAAAAATACCCCAAACCAATCCTGTTTTTATCCAACGCGTTTGTAATATCATCGATGTCTAAATGCCCATGTCGTGTGGGTTGTTGCTATAAATAGTTGACCTACAAATCTTCTTTAAAGCAACCCCAAATAGGATAGCTCAATACAAGAATTAAAAAGCTAAGGATATTGGTTAAGCAGGGAATAGTCCTATCTCATTTTTTGCAATTAAAGACCAAAACAATTCATTAATGGGCATTCCGGAATAGAAAATTCAATGAATCATCATCCAATTTTCTAAGAATAAATTTTGATCTATGTAGCAGTTCCTCTTTGTATGGCGCATTCATCGGGAACTAAGAGTCAGCGAGGATTGATGTAAGTTTATACAAAGCAAATTAATTAAACGTGGCGGAAAGAGCCTTGAAAAATATCAAAAACGAAAGTAATGAGGGTTATGTAAATGACATATCTTTGTACGATCCAATGGAAACGTGTGTTAAAATTCAACAATTATGATACAAAAAGAGGAGCTTATGCCTGCATATTTAAGCCAGCCTACCAAAATAGGAGAAGAGATCAGTATTACTGGTAAATGGGTGCCGAAGGGAAAAGGCGGGCTTTTTGGAAAATCAAAAGAGGCCAACATCATGATGAAAGAATGGAAAATCATTCTTGAATTATCAAAAAATGAACCAGCTATTTTATCGACTGAAATTAATCTTGGCGTAGGAGAAGATGCGATTTTGATTCATCAAGTATTTAGTAATGCGGAGACTTTGATCCACTTTTTTACGACTACGGCCAAAGAGCAATACGGAATATTGCATTATTTTGCCAATCCAGAACTTCACTTAGTAAGGGGTACAGAACTATCAGAGGCAGTGAAGGAGACGCTTTTGGCCCAAAATATACCCGTTAGCTTTGGGTCCTTTTTATTTGGATATGTAAAAGAAGATTATCAGCCCCCCTTGGCTACGTCGATACAGGTAACGGCAAAATGGACTTGCAAATCCAATGATCCAAAGCAACTGGAAGCTCAAAAACATTGGTGGCAGCAGGTTGGTACAGATGCTTATGATTTGGAAAAAGGGCTGTTGCGATTTGAGGTTTTCCAAGCCATAGGTGAGAACGCGTTGATTATTCACGAAACCTTTATCGACAGCGATCAGCTTCAATTCCATTTAGCAAAAGGTACCGCTGATCGTTATAAAAAGCGGTTGGATAAAATTTCAGTTCCAGATAAATATTTCTTTAGAGGATCCGTATCTTGGCTGATAAGAACTTATTCCAGAATTTTGCGATTACCCGCGACCTATTCGACCAAAGGACCCCATTTCACTCGGCAGGGCGGCAGCATGAGCGACGGTAAATCTTGATCATCAAGAGAGACCTTCGGGGTGGGTAATCTATTTTGATGAGACGCGCGTTAGTGATTTGTATCGTTGACGTCAGCGAGCCGTTCAAACATTGGGCTTGGCACTTAACCCTTATTATTTTTATACCTTGTTATCACATGTGAGCTATTCAAAAGAAGTTACACTATCCTAAATTTTGAGATGGAGTAACCTCTTGACATAATTCTTGCTAGGAATTTAGTTTTTCTTATCCCTTTGCAACATACAATAATAAATAAACGATTATAGAAACACCAAAGGATTTAGCAACAATACTTGCGATTTCAAGCTCATTAGTAGTAGGCCAAAAATATCAAATACATATAAGGTAAAAGAACGTATAAGCCAACAGGCAAAAAATGCTAAGATAAGTCTATTTTTTTCCTGACAGAAGAGAGGGCGGTTTTTACTCCTCAATTACAGTTTTATACTACAAACTTCAGCACAACCGCCTCCGTCTAAACATGTTTTTACAGTATCTGCTATCCGTCTCAAACAATGGTGTAGTTTGTCTTGCAAGGGAGACTCAGACCAATGGTGCGGCATTTTTTCATCTCATGAAGTTTAATTACCGCGACCATCCAGTGTTAGCACCACGGCCTATCTTCTTGATCGGATGTCTATTCGCACTAATCGAGATTAGGAAGTCATCAAAGTTTAGACAAATCAGCTGTAATAAACTATGCAAATAGCGGCTGAAGTCTGCTCTTGGGTGATTGGGGATGATGACCTTCTCGTCCATCCACAAGTCATTAGTGGGCCAAAGGCCTAGTACCAAGAAATAAATGGACTATTGTTGGGTGGAGCTTGACGGCGGATTTGTGTAGGCTTCTGTGCTTGGCTCTGTGGAGTGAAAGGCTAAACTTCGCTCATTGGAAGTTAAATATTATTGGAAAAAGAAAAGTCACGACCATTGTCCAAATGCAGTAAATGGGTAGAAATGTCGCAATGCTTTTTGCTACCTTTTCCGTTTCGTTGCTGTACTTGGTTGTTTTAAATAGCTGAACTGTTACGATGAGCAGATTGGTCAAAATGAGCAAATTTCCTCCTAAAATAGCGATTCGGTTAGGGGTGATTCCCCATTCCGAAATTCTGAATAGAATAGCGCTTAATGCGATGCCGTTGACCGCGACGGTGACGATTGCGAGCCCAAGTAAAAGCCAAGCGCCAATCTTACTTTCTGAATTTTTGGAAGTTTCGGCAATTGAAAAAAGAATGATGGCCATCACACCAATCAATAATATATTAAAAATAAATAAAAACGCTCGGTCATTATAAGGGTCTTTTCCTGTGCTAATAATAGCCAAGAGATAAAGGATAAGCATCATGAATACCAATGGGGTAAACACTTTAGCGATCACGGGAGAAACTTTATTGACCAATTGAGGATTTGTTTGTACAAGATAGGTGCCAACAATGGGCGCTGCAGCAAGGCCCCATATCCCTACATATTGTAAATAGTATTCTTTCAAGGGGATATCTATCACGGTAAATAACCCAAGCGTTACAGCGGTAAATAATCCTCCTGCAATGAGAATTATAGTGGTCATTACGAGCAGGTCCGCGTTATATCTAAGAAAATCCAATCGTTTGTGGTAGTTGTTCAAGTGGTCACCAGCAAAGCTGAATCCCAACACTGCCCATAAAAATAAGGGTAGGTGGATACAAGCAAGAATAAGGGTGTCACTGTTGGGATTATTTGGGAGTAAATTGATATATAACGCGGAGAGTAGAATGGCAACTGCAGAAAAAATATGTTTTGTTACATCTTGTTTTTGGCGCCACAAAAAATAGGCAGTTAATAATGGAAAAACGATTAATGCGATGTTTCTAGTATAAAAGTACTCGGCCTCTATTGTGGTGAATACGGGTATTTTAGCAATGAGTCCGGCAATGATAGAAGCGATAATGACAAAAGCGAGCTCACGGCGTGTTCCCCATGAAATTTCTTTACTTTTAAAGTTTAAGCGTTCATTCCAAATTTGAGCGATCTCATTTGTTTCAATCTCGGGGTATATGGTGTTGAACGCGCTCTTGAAGGTTGCTTTGTTATCCCGGTACAATTCTTCAAGTTGTCGAGGATTTGCTAAATTATTTATGATTTTTTGTTTCATCTCTGTGGATGGTCGAAGTTCTAATTTCGCAAATAATCTCACTTATTGCAACTGTGCGGGTTATGTGCAAGTAGCATTTTTCAAGCAATAGATTAGTTGTTGCTGTGTAAGTCAAGGTAATATATTATTATTTTGGCTAAACCGTACCATTCAGACAGTAGCAATTGAAAGGGGGTTGAGTTGGGAAATATTTCTATGATGTTTGAGAGGTTTACTTCTCTACTTCTGCAACTTTTCAACTTGAGATACGAAGAGGTGTTTGCCACCTTTTTTCAGATTCTTTAGCTACATCAGGCTAGTTTATTACATACCCGCCGCATAATATCATATCGGTTTAAACAGATCAAACCAGCCTTGCTCTACTGATAAACTTCATAAATATATACAATACTTATCGCCGTACGATTTCAACAAAAGCAACGCGCTTAATGAAGTAAAAAACACAAGGGCGCCTTATGGTTTTTTAAAACGAGGCAGTGTGAGACGAGAACCTTGAACTTACAAATCGACTGACAAATAATTGATTCGAGAATCGCAGCTTACGTGATAATTTTTAAGAGACTCAAGGAACCTCCTACGCTATATCGTAGCGATTTGTGACCAGCATTTATGCAAAGGGGCTACGAGAGACCCATTGGGTCATTATCAATAGTCCGAATACTCAGTTGGAATCAGAAAGGTGATGTCAGCATGAGAAACACTGTTTTTGTATTTCTCTAGGCTCAGTAATTGCTGCCATTCAGGGGCGTCTACAAATGATTTCCAAAGAACATCACGCGTGGTCATGTCGGCAAATGTGGTCATATACATTAAGTTGGGCATTTTTGAGCCCGAAACTACTTCGGCATAAAAGACAGCATTGAATCCCAAACGATCAAAAAGCTTGACCTCTCCTCCCGCGTTGAACATATCTACTTTGGTTTGATAATAGCGCTCAGTTGCCGACTCATAACTTCTCAATTCGTAGATGCGGTTTTCTCTAGGGCCATTTACCATGGACGGAGCCATTTGTGGCATCTCCGTAAAGGCCTTTAAGAGCGTAGATTCAATGCGCTCGTAAGGGGGCTGATCGTAGGAAGCAAGGAGGTATTCGCTTCCGACAGCCAGATAGGCAGCATCTTGGCTCAGACGTTCCTCAAGGCTCAAGAATTGGTCCATTGAGTTGAATGGGATGAGTACAAAAGTTTGTTCAAGGGTATCCTTGGCATTCGTAAGATGTTTAAATACGCCAATGTTATTAATGCCGAGTCTTTTTAACCCTGGCAAAAAAGCATCTTTCAAATAGGTGTCTGTAGCAGTTATCTGTGCCGCTGCTTGGAAGGTATAGACTTTTAGTTGATAATATTCACGGCTATTTATGGACGCCGGAACTTCAGCCGGTTGGTTATTTGGCTGATTGCAGCTAGCAAGGGCAATGCTTAGAAGTAAGACTAAGAACGGGGAAACTCTCATTTTGATTAGATTTTTTTAAATTATTAGTTTGTCTACGGGGCCTAAAGTACATGAAATTTATAAAAGGAGAAAACCAAAGATCTTGGGAAAATTGAAAATTCAGGAAATTGACAGAATCAAAGAGGGCCAACTGCCAGTACTTTGGTCTTTTTTGATTTATAGTTTGATTTTTGGTGTTTGATTTATCTTTGACAGTAATGGCCGCTCGAGGCGCCAATTAAATCTTTCAAAATAGTCTTATGATTCGTCATACCGTAGTTTTTAAACTAAAATATCCAGAAGGATCGCATGAAGAGGCAGTGTTTCTGGAAGCAGCTATGAAGTTAATGGCGATTACTGGGGCGCAGCAATTTGAATTGTTGCGTCAAACGAGTCCAAAAAATGATTATGACTATGGATTGTCTATGGAGTTCCAATCGTCTGCAGCTTACCAAGCATATACGGAACATTCCGATCATGTCAATTTTGTAACTACTTACTGGGGCGTCTATGTGGATAAGTTTCTGGAGATTGATTATGAGCCGATGTCCCAAATAGGTAGGAAAGCTAGGTCGTAATTGAGTACCGATTTACTCCTCTTAAAACAGATAATCACCATTATCATAAGAGCTTATTGTCTTGACAAGTTTCTTCGATAACTTCGGTTTATAACCGCTAAATATGAGATGCTTATTTGCCGTGATCGGAATTTTTCCCTTCTTAACATTTGCCCAAACAAAAACGATTGACACCAAGGTTCGACCTGAACATAACGCCGTAGCGATCTCCGAGGTGCCCATCGTCGATGGGGAGGTCATTAATGATCCACTTTGGCAAGGCATCGTGCCGATCACAGAACTAACTCAAATCCAGCCCAATGTAGGCCTACCCGCGAGTGAGCGTACGGAGATCAGGATCGCCTATGATAGAGAGACCTTTTATGTTTCTGTCGTTTGTTTTGATAGCCAACCAGCACAATTGGTCGTTACCGATTCGCGCAGAGATGCGGCTTTGGACGAGGCGGATGCATTTTTGTTTATTCTAGACACCTACCACGACAAACAAAATGGCTTTGTTTTTGGGACCAACTCAATAGGCGTAGAATATGACGGGCAAGTGGATAATGAGGGCCAAGGCAATCTGAGTGCCAATCGTCAGCAAGGGGGCGTTATAGGGGGTTTTAATTTAAATTGGGATGCGTCATGGCTGGTCAAAACGCAGGTTGGCGATTTTGGTTGGAGTGCAGAGTTTGCCATTCCCTTGAGGACCATACGATATCAGTCGGGAGAGGAGGTAACCTGGGGCGTGAATTTTAGACGTAATATTCGTAAGACCAATGAGATTGCATATTGGTCCCCAATGCCTATTCAATTTGACATCAAGCGATTGTCCTTGGCTGGTGAATTAAAAGGATTGTCTTTAATATCTCCAGGAAATCTCAAGGTGATTCCTTATGTGCTAGGGAATGGACAGCGAGACAGCAATGAGCGGAAGTTGGAATCAACGGGAGAAGTAGGTGTAGATATCAAATATTCATTGACGCCAAGTTTAACATTGGACCTGACCTATAACACCGATTTTGCACAGGTGGAGGTCGATGAAGTGCAGGTTAATTTAGATCGATTCAATTTGTTTTTTCCTGAAAAAAGACCGTTTTTTTTAGAAAATGCGGGACTTTTTAGTGTAGGAAGCCCAGGGGAGGTTGATCTTTTTTTTAGTCGTAGAATAGGAATTTCCGATGACGGCAGTTTGGTGCCAATACTAGGAGGTCTACGATTGTCTGGAAAGCAGAAGAATACCAATATTGCAGTGTTGAGCATGTTTACGGACGAAGTATTGGAGAAGGACATTGCTGCCAATAACTTTACTGTGATCAGAATGAATCAACAATTGGCAAACCGTACGACTGTCGGCGGCGGCTTTATAAGCAGGTATGGAATGGGTCTAGACACCGCCAATTCCAATTCAGTTTTTGTCATGGATACCAAGATAGGATTAGGTAATAAAGCCCAGATCACTGGATATATTGCCAAAAGCCAAACGCCTGAACTGGAGGGAGAGGATGTCTCTTTTTTGATCAAGGCACAATATGAGTGGAATGGTCTCAATGCCATTGCTGGCTATAGTGAAGTTCAGGATAATTTCAATCCCGAAGTTGGTTTTTTGCTTCGGGGAGCCTTCAGAAAGCCAGAATTTTTGGTGTTGAAACAAATCAGGCCCAAGAAGGATTTTTTGGGAATACTAGAGCTACGGCCTCATATATCCTACCGAGGGTATTGGGATTTTGAGGGAAATCAGACAACGGGGTTTCTACATGTAGATAACCATTGGGCTTGGAAGGGAGGATTTGAGGTTCACACAGGCGTGAACTTTACTCAGGAAGGGGTGTTAAGTGATTTTGAAATTTCGGATGGGATAGATATTCCCGTTGGAGAATACATCAATCAAGAGGCCCAAATTATCTTTATGACCAACCCAAGTAAGGCGATGTCGATCAGTACACGTTCTGTGATTGGGGGTTTTTTTAATGGAAATCGGGCGGCCAATAGCTTGACACTAGCGTTAAGAACAGGAGATAAATGGAATTCTTCGTTTAGTTACCAACGCAACGACGTATCCCTAGTACAGGGCGCCTTTTCAACGGATATTTTTCGGGGTCGCTTGACCTATTCCTTCACGCCACGGATTTATGTAACTAGCTTGGTGCAATACAATAGTGTGTCGGACACTTGGTCTGTAAATATGCGTTTTGCCGTACTAAAACAGTCCAATACTGGTTTGTTTGTTGTGCTCAACATGTTTGAAGATAGATTGGGTAATTCTAACCGCAGCCTTACCATTAAGTATACCAGATTATTTGACTTAATTAAGTAGCTCAGGCAGTCATTTGTGGGCCCTATTAAAAAACAAAGGCACCCCACCACAGAGTGCCTTTAACAACCAACCATAACCACTGGAGTAGAATCTCCAAATGAATCATGCCGCTAAGATGATGTCTCAATTTGAAAGCAGCAAATGAATTGGGATGAACGTAGCATTTTGATGGATGAACGCATCATTTGTTGAGTTGATTAATAAACGTTAAAAATATTTGATGATCGCTGAGTGGCCTATAAGCGAGCAGTACTTTAATGTCCCAATCCAAAATAGATGGCAAACAGAAGATTTCGCGTATTTGAGAAGGTGGAAAATCATAGGAATGGAAGCTTTTGACAGGAAAAATTGTAATATTGAAAATCAATAAAGCGTTAATAAATAAAAAGTATCATGACAAAACTAGACGGACAGGTTGCCATCATCACTGGTGGGGCAAAAGGAATTGGCGAAGGAGCGTGTGAGGTTTTTTGCCAAGCAGGGGCCAAGGTAGTGATCTGGGATGTATTGGAGGGACAGCCGACGGCTGATCGAATCGCTAAAATGGGCGGGGAAATCAGTTTTCAAAAAGTCGATATTACCAAGCGCGATCAAATCGAAGCGGCAGTAGCCGAAATAATGTCAACATTTGGGCGCATAGATATCTTGATAAATAATGCGGGGATCATTCGTGATAAATCTTTTTTGAAAATGTCAGATGATGATTGGAGCACGGTGTTGAACGTCAATCTTACCGGCGCTTTTAATACCTGCAAGGTCATAGTTCCTATCATGCGAGAAGCCAAATATGGAAGAATCATCAATACCTCCTCCATTAATGGGACTTTGGGGGCCTTTGGTCAGACAAATTACGCAGCCACAAAAGCCGGTATTGTAGGGTTTACCAAGTCGTTGGCTAGAGAGACGGGTAAGTACGGCATAACCGTGAATGCAGTAGCACCGGGTTTTATCAAGTCTGAAATGACAGATAGCATGCCACAGGAAGTTATTGACGCGGGGATTGCTACCATTCCTGTGGGCAGAATAGGTACGGCGTATGACATAGGACATGCTTATCTTTATCTAGCGTCCAAGGAGGCAAGTTTCATTACAGCGTTTACCCTGCACGTAAATGGGGGGGCGTTGCCGATATAATTTGATGTGTATGTCTATTGAAGAGAAATTTCACTTGAAGGGAAAGGTGGCTATCGTGACGGGAGCCAGTAAGGGCATTGGCGCAGCCATAGCCTTGGCCTTGGCTGATATGGGGGCTCAAGTAGTGGTTAGCAGTCGTAAAAAGCCTGCCGTCGATGAGGTCGTAAAACAAATTATTGAGCGGGGAGGAGACGCCTACGCGGTAGTATGCAATGTCGGTGAGGAGGCGCAGCTTGAGGCGCTGATCGATCAAACTATGACCCATTATGGAGGGGTGGATATTTTGGTAAATAATGCCGCGACTAACCCTGTGTATGGCCCCCTTAATCAATCAGCGGGAGCTGTTTTTGACAAAATAATGAATGTCAACCTAAGGGCTTGTTTTTTACTTGCCAACTTGTGCCATCCGCTGATGAAGGTGCGAGGAGGTGGATCGATTATCAATATTGCCTCGGTTGAGGGAATGAGACCAAGTGAAGGATTAGGTCTTTATAGTGTGAGTAAAGCAGGATTGATCATGCTCACCAAATCCCAGGCTAAAGAATGGGGACCAGTAGGGATTCGAAGTAATGCCATTTGTCCAGGATTGATCAAAACCAAGTTC
>JABMNK010000004.1 GCA_013204595.1 Flammeovirgaceae bacterium | reverse complement strand
TTGGATGAGCCTACCAATGATTTGGATATTAATACCTTGCGAGCCTTAGAAGAGGCACTTGAAAACTTTGGAGGATGTGCCGTCGTCATCTCACACGATAGATGGTTTTTGGATAGAATTTCTACGCATATTTTGGCTTTTGAAGGTGATTCTCAAGTTGAATGGTTTGAAGGCAATTTTTCGGATTATGAAGAAAATCGAAAAAAGCGATTTGGGGACGTGGATCCTAAGAGAATCAAGTTCAGGAAGTTGAAGTAATTAATCATCATTCAAGGAAAATTTTTGAGTCAATTTTTAAAATTATTTTGACTTAGTATTAATGAGGGTGGGCCAATGATGGAGGCTCAAATATGATGCAGATGGATTTTCATTAACTGATGCATTAATTCCCTTGACCTATGTAATTGTGCTTTAATGGTACCAAGGGGCGTGTCTAGTTTGCACGAAATTTCGTGAAGAGAAAGTTCATCAAAATACCTGAGGTGGACTAGCTGTCTGTATTTTATTGGTAATTTTTTGACATATATCTGTACGAGTGCGATTTTTTGATCATTGATTATCGACTGATCCGGAGTCAAACAAGTATCTCGAACATCTAAGCTAAATGACATGTCTGACTCGGGGTTAAGTGTGTTATTCAGGCTAAGTGTGTTAAGTCTTTTTTTCCTAATAAAGTCGATGGTATGGTTGGTCGCAATTCGAAATATCCAGGTAGTAAATGTGTAATCTTTCTTAAACCGATCTAAATTTTTAAAAGTCTTTCCAAACGACTCTAGTGTGAGATCTTCGGCGTCTTCAGGATTGCGTACCATTTTTAGTATCATATGATAGACTGACTTTTTGTATCGAGACATTAACTGGTCATACGCTCGCTCATCTCCATAGCTTACCGCTTGGTCGATTAGCCTGAAATCTTGTTGCGCTTTTTCTGAAAACGCTAGGGTTTTTACTGAATTATCTGTAATCATTTTGTGTAGAACGCTTAATTATGGCTCGGATTTTTTCTGTATAGGTTACCTTTCTATGCCAATAATTTTTATCTTTTCTTTACTGTACTCAACCCATTATTATCTATGGTTGTGTTGTTAGTGCCTTCATAAAATACCTTACTGACTCCGGATGCTTTAATCTCAATTTTATCAGAGCCATAGACATAGGCAGTTGAGGCGCCATTTGCAGTAACCATTGTGCGGGCCGCGTGATAGTTAAGTGCAGATAGTTTTGAAGCACCTACAACCTTGGATTCCAATTCCTTACCTGACCCAGTAAGTTTCAAATGAGATGCGCCAACCAGATAAATTTCTAGGAATTCGAAAGCTAGATCAGCATCAATTTCAGAGCCTCCATTTAGGCTGATTTCAAGTTTGTCACCTTTAAAACCTGCCACTTCTCCTATTACACCACCTGAAAATTCGATGTTTTCGAGAGATGGCGTCTGAATTAATAAGTAACTGATAGGCTCAGTTCCATCTAATAGCCCCGACCAACTATCTTCGGAATCAGTACTTATTTTAAGTTTTTTACCTTGCATCTTGAGGAACACCTCATCGGTATTTTCACCTTTTAGCCCGACATAATAGTGATTAGACGCTTCAATAATCACCTTCAAATGACCAGAGATTTCGATGTCGCTGAAATCTTCAAATTTATAGATTAGCGGATCGTCTTTAAGGTCTTCCCAATCTTTTGTATGATGTAAATTAACTGTTTCTTGATCGGGTAGGGTAGAATCATCTTCGTTGGTAGGATCAGACGTATCAGGACAGGTGATACAATGAAGGCCTTGGGTATCGAAAACCCAATCGTTTCCTTCCATTTGCGATGATCTGTAACCATAAGGACTAAGGGTATTAGATAGAATGTCAGCCAATGTCGCTTCCATTCTAAATATTTGATCATAGGGGACATATAAGGTGACTTGAGCCTCTTGAAACCGGAAACTAGCTTTTTCAAATTGTAAGTCAGTATCGAAAATAAAGTCATCATCTGTTTGTGTGACTTGATAGGAAACTGCGTCTGCACTTTTGCGGGCGTCCTCTCGATTTTTTCCACGGGATTCAATTTTGGTGACCAAGAGATAGGAGCTGTCTTGATGGCCAAGTAGGCGAAGACTGACTCGATCAAAGTTTATATTTACTTTATTACCAAAGGGATGGTCGTCGCGCAATTTCAAAGTTGGGATTCCTAAGGTTGGTTGGAAAATTCGTTCTTTACGAATGCTGTTTTCAGAGAGAAAATTAAGGATGGCGTTAGGCACAAAGGCACTAATGCCGATGATTGCGAGTATCCAGAGCCCAAAGAACCCCCATCCGATGTAAGCATTGATAATGCTTCTCTTGAGTATCATGGTAATACCCAAAAAAATGAATAATAGGGCTGGAATAATTAAAACCATAAAGAAAGAAGCGATGGCCCAGCCATTAATCGAATCGCTAATCAGTTCAGTCGGGAAGGCGTCAAAAAACGGTAAATCTGTCCATGAAGTATGGATGCCAATGAAGAAAAAAAGTAAGCTGAAAACTAGGATACTTAGTGACAGCCCGGTACCAGTAATTACGAGTCCGATGAAAATACGAATGGCTTCAACGAGAAATTTAAATAAGGGCCCCAAAAGTTTAGCAACAGTTTCTAGTGCCAAAGCCACTATTCTGAAAGGAATCAAGATTATCTTGATAAAGACATTTTCATCTTCAGTTTTAATGTTTAGTTTTTTTTTAAGATTGGATTCGATATTTGAAAGCGTCACTGGCTCACCCTGCATTTGCATTTTTTCGGTAATAGAGTGTGCTTCAGGTATGATAATCCATAGTAAGAAGTATAAAATAACGCCTGATCCTCCCAAGAAAATACTGATGATAAAAAGAAGCCTAATGACCGTCGTGTCAATGCCAAAATAAGCAGCAATGCCGGAGCTCACTCCTCCAATCACACGATTCTCATTATTTCTATAGAGTTTACGAATATTTTTTTCTTCCTCAAAAGGATCTTCTGGAAGGATAATCCAAAGGATGATGTACGCGACGAATGTAGTACTGGTTAATCCCCAAAACAGTACATTAAAGAAAAATCCTAGTATCAATAAACGGATCCAAATCGGATCAATTTTAAAATAATTGGCGAGGCCACTCGCGACGCCACCTAATACTCTATGTTTAGTATTGCGATAAAGCCTTCGTTTACCCGTCTCAGGATCACTTTGAGGGCTATCAATAGGGTCTTGATGATTTGATTCTTTTGGGTTTTCGCCATCCGTACTGTCTTCAAGCGATGCCTGAAAGTCGGTTACTGTTCCCATGGTATTGACGAGTGATTCTATATCAAGGAGGGTAATTGTTTGATTACCTGTTGTCATTTTACTCATAAAGATTTCAGCAATACGATTTTCGATATCGTTGATGATTTCTTCACGGTCCTCAAAAGTTGAGAAATATTGATTGATTGATTTTAAGTATTGCTCCAGGCGAATAAATCCATCTTCTTCTATATGGAAATTTATGCCACTTATATTGATGCTGATATTTTTTTTCATTTCTTTTTTTCGTTTGAATCCAACGATATAATTTGTTGGGTTGATGATGATAGTTCCATCCAAGTAGCATTTAAGGTATTAAGAAATTCAGTTCCTGATGGGGTGATCATAAAGTATTTACGCGGAGGCCCAGCGCTTGATTCTACCCATTTATAAGTAACCAAGTCTGCCTTTCGCAGCCTAGTCAACAGGGGGTAAAGGGTTCCCTCCACGACCATTATTTTCGCGGCAGTGAGTTCTTCAAGCATGTCGGTTGCATATACTTCCCCTCTTGAAATAATATGTAGGATACAGAATTCGAGAATTCCTTTTCGCATTTGTACTAGTGTATTTTCAATGTTCATAAGTAATGCCTCTGAAATATATAATCAAAGGTACTATGTATAAACTAGTACATGGCTAAAAACGCTAGTAAAAAGTAATTATTCTATGAATATTTATATTTTTTATATAAATAGTGCTATTTAAGAATATAATAAGGAATAAAATCGCTCTTTAATAGAATTTTTTTAATCATTTAATTGATTTTGTTCGTAACGCTGAGAGTTACTTGAGCAATATCTTCTCTACCACGAATGGTTTTTCTATGATTTTCTTGTCAGATCGTCTGTTGCTTTTATCGGACCTAGTAGGACCCTGAATAAATCACTTCATTTTGCTCAATTCAATCTCATAAATTTCTGGATGCCATTTGGCGGTCACAAAGAGATGACCACCGCTGAAGGCTATTCCATTTAAGACATGATCAATTCCGGAGTACTTGGATCGATCAATTAAGCCTGTCAAATCGATGATGCCCTTCAGTCGACCACTCATCAAATCAATAATTACAATTTTATCCTCAGCCATCGTATATATATTGGCATAAAGATCATTGCCGATTATTTCCAATTCATTTAAAAAATTCAATTTTCGTTCTTGATCGTAGGTCTCGAGTTGATCTATTTGTGAGAAATCTTGGGGATTTAATAAATAAATATTTTCTGTTCCATCACTCATGACTAAGGTATCACCCCAGGTGGCAAGTCCCCAGCCTTCACCGGAATAATTGAATGTCTGTAGTCGATTTAATTCGAGATCATAAGCAAAGGCAATTTGAGATTCCCAGGTGATTTGGTAAATTTTATCGTTCCAGGATGTGGCGCCTTCTCCGAAATATTTTTTATCAAGATTGCTGATCTTTTTGGCCTCACCTGATTTGAAATCATATTGCCCAATAGTGCTATTGCCTTTTTGCCCAGTACTTTCATACAGTGTGCCCTTTTCAAAAAACAATCCCTGGGTGTAATTTTTGTCATTATGCGGAAATGTATTCAACAACTTGAATGTATATCTATCCGGGACTATATCGGATAATAAGGTGATTTTTGGATACAACTTTTCTGCAACGCCATTGAAATAGGCTGTAAGGGTGATTTGTGGGACACCTGTGCGTGTTGTCTTGGACTTCCATTTAAAGGTATTTAGGTATACAGTTTCTATCGTTGAAGCGTCTTCAATTTTAATTGAATCAATTTTTGTTTGATTTCTACTGGATAATGTGAAGGTTATCTCGGAATCCACCGAAAAAGAGGTGCCTGCTCGGGGTTCGACCAATTCAATTTCTTTTCGTATCCGAAGGGAATTTTGTGGAAGTTTATTTTGAACCTTTTTAGGTTGGCAACTTGCGATCACGAATAGCACTATGACGGCTCTTTTGACTAGAGTGAAGCTGGGCTTGTATTTGATCATTTTTGAAATTAGTTGTACTGAAAATAGAATATCATTAAAACATGTCAGGTTATTTCTCATAAATGGATCAATAGAATAGGTTCCCCTCTCTTATTCCATTGCCCCTCAAATTTTTCCAATAAAATCCAGGGTAAGATAATTGTTATTTACAGTAATGAAGAGCATTTATCATTCAAACAAGCATGCTAGTGCTTGATGAGCATTATTTATTTTGAAATGCGCATAACGAAACAATTACATGATCAATTGAATCTAATTTATCTTTATTGCTCAATAACACGGTCCTTTGATCGAATTATTGTCTTCCGATTGAAGCTTTGGTAAGTAAAGAATATCAGCAAATTTATTCTTATTCTTATTTCAACTTAGGTAATTTTACCAGATACTGTAGGTGAAGTTAAAATGAATATTAATAACTTATTTTACCCTTTAATGGTTCTAATGCTGGTGTGTTGTGGCCAACCATCCGCAAGTCATTCAGAAAAACTTAATCTAGAAATCATGGAGGTACATGATAGATTAATGCCAAAAATGGGCGAGCTCTATAAATGGGAAAAAAAGTTAAGGGCCGAGGCATTAAATTCACCCGATTCAGCGTTGTTCTTACGCCATGCCGAAGCGATCGCAGAAGCCAATGAATATATGATGGATTGGATGCGCAATTTTAAAGTCAATTTTGAGGGTACGGAGCAGGAAAAAGAGCAGTATTTACTAACTCAAAAGCAGGGAATTGAGCAAGTTCAATTATTGATGACTACGAGTCTTGAAGAGGCAAAAAAATACTTAATTAACCGGGCATTGTGACAGGGTATCTTCAACCTGCTGAACTGAAAAAAATCCATTTTCGTTGCCCCAGCTATTGCCAATGTACGTGAGTATTTCCGCGACTTCAATAGCTGAGAGATCATTTTGAGCGGGCATTGGCTGGTTAAATGTTATTTGATTCACTAAAATAGGGCCACTAAGCCCATTTTTGATAATACAAGCTGCGCGATCACCTGCTTTGATTAGGTAATCAGCTTTGGCCAAGGGTGGATATAGCCTTTTGAAACCTTTCCCTGATTCTTGATGGCAATTGGCGCAACGTTCTAAGTACAAAATTTTGCCTTGAACAAGGTATTGGGTGTATTTTATGAGCTCTTTTTGATCTAACTCACTTGGTATGTAGCTGCCCGCTACTTCTTGAGTAGCATTACATGACAGCAGTAATAAGATTAAAAAAAAGTAACACTTACTTATTTTCATAAGCAATCAATAATCTTTCAATATCTTTTATAAGAAGATCCACTTGACTAGGAATGGTCCCATCATAAACACCCCTGATTCGACGCTCTTTGTCAACGAGCAAAAATGCGCCACTATGAATGTAACCACCGGGTGCATTACTATCTTCATTAGCGACGACCATATAACTTGTTTCGCTGATCTCATAAAGATCATTTTTTCGACCAGTGACAAAATGCCATTGATCACTTTTTACGTCTAATAGGTCCGCATAATGGGCTAGAACGGCTACAGTATCATGACTAGGATCAATGGTGTGGGAGAGAATACCAACGGAGGGATCTTCTCGATAGGCTTCGTATACTCGATATAATTGCTTGTGCATTTGTGGACAAATGGTTGGGCAGCTCGTGAAGAAAAAATCCGCAACATAGATTTTATTTCCAAAAGTTTCATTGGTAATGACTGAACTGTCCTGATCTATAAAACTAAAATTCGCCACGGTATGTGGAATGGTATCCTGAACCATTACGCCATTTTCGAAATGTTCTACTATTTCTGATCTTCCCAAAACGGGTAAATCAAATTTATCTTGATAGCTTTCACAAGCCAATAGCAGGCAGCCCAAGCAGATTATATTAATAATTTTTTTCATTTTTTGCACGTATACTTTTATAAATTCTAATTCCTAGCATGAGCAATAGGGCAATTCCTATAATCCCAATAATACCCCCTATCCAGCTTATTTGGTCTTTTTTGACGATCAGAAAGACTACAGCAATCAATATAATCGTAGAGACCTCATTCCAGATACGTAATTGCAATGAAGTATATTTTGCAATGCCTTGCTGTAGGAGATGATAAACGTGATGGAGACTTAAATGGTAAAGATAGAGTACCCCGACGATACTTAATTTTAAATGCATGAAAGGCAGCGCTAACCATTCTGGTTGTAAATAAAGTAAGGATCCAGCCAAAAAAGCAGTAATGATTGCGGAAGGCCAAGTGATGATGAACCATAATCTTTTAGCCATCATGGCCAACTGTTTCTGTAAGATGGTTCTTTCTGGCTCAGACTTTGATAAAGCTTCAGTTTGGTAGATGAATATTCTTGGTATATAGAACAATCCAGCAAACCAAGTAATGACAAAAATGATATGAAGCGCTTTGATCGATAAATAATCCATTTATTAGGTTTAAGATGAGCAAACTTGGGAAAGCATAATCAACTGTTTATTTTGATAGAAACATCTAGCAGATCAAATTTCAATTAGTCATTTTTAGTAATCATTATCGTTCTCTTCACGAAATTCTTCATTGAGATCCTCATCTTCTTCAAAAACAATTTCAACACCTGCTTTTTTCATGTCCTCTTGAGTATCTATATCTATCAATTCTTTCAATCTGGCCACGGATAGGTCCCTACTTTCAACTTCTTCTAACAGATTTTCCAATACCTCATCATGTCCATAATTTTGATGTGAAAGTAAATTTTCGTGAGCGATTTTCATGCCAATCAAATAAAATCCACCATCTTCAGAAGGGCCAATTACGATATCATTTTTATCGAGCTGCTTGAAGCCTGCTTCAATAATTTCGCTGCTGATGTCTGGCACGTCGCTGCCAATTAAGATCATTTTGTCATAACCGGCCTCAAACGCATCATAAAATGCATTTTGCATGCGCTGACCCAATTCTTTTCCTTCTTGAATGTGTTTATTGTATTTTTCATCGTCAAATTGATCCTCCAATTCGACATATTCAGAATAGTAAACGCATTTATCTACCTTGACAAAATCAGTTGCTTGGGCGGTGATCCCGACAAGTTCTTTATAAACCTCCATAGCCAAATCCATACCAAGATCTTTGGCCAAACGTGTTTTGACCGTTCCCGGGATCAAATTCTTTACAAAAACCGCTACCACATCTTTACTCATAAACTTTTATTCCTTTATACAACCATTTGGCCCAGTCTTTATTATAGGTATGGACACTATCCGTTGGTAAATTTAAATGATTTACCACAACGTAGTCCTGATTTTTCCAATCAAATATGCCGCCATATAGATTGCTAACATGGTCAAAGCCTAAGCTGATCAGTTTTTCACCAATTTTTTCACTTCGATAGCCAACAGCACAATAAACAATTATTTCGCTATCTTTTGGTAAATGAGCCACATCTGATGCTCTGAAGCACTCATAATCAATGAATTGAGACCCTTTTATATGACTTACTTCATACTCAGCTTGAGAGCGAATATCTAAGATAATAGGGTTTGTGCTATTGATTTGTTTCTGAACTTGAGACGCATGTATCAAGGGTACTGAATGTGAATAGAGCGTTTGCATTTGTTCATCAAATGTTTTGGGCCCACAACTCAAGACTAACAAGCCCCAACAAAATGCACTAAAAATACTTTTCATATTTTCTTTTAATTTCAAACACAATTGAGACCGATAAGATTATATATTCTGCAACTACCCAACTAACGGGCATGTCATAGCCCAATGCCGTATATCCAAAATATGACCAACAGGCAGTCATGCTCCACAAAACGGGAAACCAATAGCCCGAAAGAAGACCGAGCGGGAGCAAAGTCAACAGGTACCAAGGATGTACCGTAGTGCTCATCAATAGATAAATAGTAAGGGAAAAAAGGAGAAGACTGGCCAAGGAATCTTGTGTTTGTGATCTCCATAGTACATAGCTGCTGATGATCAGGGCAGTGAAAATTCCTAATATTGGCCCTAGGGATCCAATAATGTTGTACCCCTTGATCCAAAATCCAAGTGCTCTGATGAGGTAATAGATGCTTGCATTAAACTCAAAATAGTTAAAATAGAGCGCAAGACTACTTAAAAAGCCACTTTGCGGAAGTAATTGCAATAAGGGGGCCATGCTCACCATAAAAACAGTTAATCCAGTTATAATCAAGATGCCTCCATTTTTCCATCCAAATTTAAATAAGAGGGTAGGGATAAAAATCAATGGGACTAGTTTGGTGGCCATGGCCAATCCCCAACCCCATCCGGCCGCGACAAGATTTGATTTTGAAAGCTGATATAAAAAAAATAATATAAAAAAAATCACAAAAGGTTCAAAATGTACATTTCCCACCCCTTCCCAGATCAAGAGGGGGTTCAAAAAAAGCCATCTTCCATGGTTAGATTTGGGCTGTAATCGATTGATTAAAAATAATGCGCCTAGGTCGGCAAAAAGCAATAGTATTCTGATCAATCCAATCGCACCAAGTGGCGAGGAAACGATAGAGGAGAGCCAAAAAATAAACTGATTCAGTGGGGGATAAATGCTATAGTAATTTGGGGAATTTAATAATTGCAATGCGTCCGTTGTGCAACAAGCTAAATTCAGTTCAATGGCCTCAGTCGGTAAAATAGCATAAGGACTTATTCCATTTTTAATGAGTTGACCATCCCATAAGAAACGATAAAAATCATCTGAAAGATTGGGTAGGATCCAAAAAAGAATCAATCGGGCAGTCACGCCCAATAGCAACAGTTGTTTAATCGAAAGCGTGTTTGAGCAGATCCAAAAATAAGCAAAATAAGCACTGGAAAAACAAATAAATAAGGCCAATGTATCCGTTCTTTTAAGTCCTATGCCCAAGTACGCGATGGAGGTTAAGAACAAAAAGCTGAGAATGAATTTGATGACTTGTGATCTATTAAGAACCATTACTTGTGTGGCGTTTTAATGATTCAAAAAAAACATAGCCGTAACCTAAACTAAGCATCAAATGAAAGGGAACGAATCCATAGTCCCCAAGTTGGACGCCATACCAGCAGCCAAAAATAAAATAGAGCATGAGGAGACCTTCGAGATACGTCAGCGTAGGTATCCTTAATTTTTTATCGCTGTATTCTTTCCAATGATCACTTCTTTTTTTGACATTGAATTTTGGTGTTCTAATAAAGTCAGTTTTGATATTGAGAAACCCTTCGATAAGGGCGATTGCATTATGCAAAGAGAGTCCTAAGGAAAAAGAAATATATATTGGAAAATGCAGACAAAAATAACGAAAAGGCGCAGGTTGTGTGACGTTGGTAGCGTGCCAGTAAAAAAGAGAAATAGCTAGAAATCCGATCAGGAAAATAGAACCTAAATTAAAAAGATACTGAAGCTCTGGATGCCCAGACTTGATGTATAACATCGGAATGGATAGTAGGGCCGCGAGTAAAATAAAAATGAAAACAGAACTATTAAATAAATGAAATAGCGCATTTATTTTTTGTCCCAATTTCATATTTGAAGCGATTACCTGTTTCATGTTTTTCCGTGCCGTTTCTGCGGTACCCTTGTTCCATCTAAATTGTTGTGATTTGACTGATTCGATGATAATCGGTAATTCTGAAGGCGAGGTAATATGCTCAAGGTATTCAAACTTCCATCCTTTAAGCTGCGCTCGATAACTAAGATCGAGATCTTCTGTAAGCGTATCATGTTGCCAACCTCCCGCATCTAACACGGTTTGTTTTCTCCAAATACCTGCGGTCCCATTAAAATTAATGAAGCTATGTGAGTTTTGTCTACCTGTTTGTTCAATGGTAAAATGTGCATTTAAGCCAAAGGCTTGTAGTCGCGTCAAAAGATTGAAATGTTCATTGAGATGACTCCATCTAGTTTGAACCATACCTACATTTTTGTTATTAAAATAAGGGATTACGGCTGTGATGAAATCAGGGTTGGGCACAAAATCGGCATCAAATATGGCGATAAAATCGCCTTTTGCATAACGCAAACCATAAGCTAGTGCTCCAGCTTTGAAACCTACTCGATCTGTTCGTCGCAGGTGTGATATATGAATATTTTTTTTTTCAATCTCCAAGATTTGATGCTCAACAATGGTTACCGTTTCGTCATTGGAATCATCCAATACTTGTATTTCGAAACAATCTTTAGGATAATTTAAGTTACTGACAGCATCTAGTAATCGTTCGATGACGTATTTTTCATTAAAAATGGGTAGCTGAATCGTTATGAAAGGTAATGCCCCCGGCATCTCCGGTATTAATTTTGGTTTAGCCTTTCTAAGGTAATGCCAGGTCAGCTGTAACTGTATCATACTGAACATAAAAACAATAGTCATAGACAATCCATAAATAAACAAGATGATTCCGGCGATCATAAGTATTTGAAAATGGTTGATATGATTTTATAACCAGCAAGAAGGGTGCCCTTTAACGTTCCTGACACTTTAGAGATGCCAATTCTTTTTCGATAATTTACAGGGATTTCTAGAATTCGTGCCTTATTTTTTGCAGCCTTGATCTGCATTTCGATAGTCCACCCATAAGTTTTATCCTGCATATTTAGTGTCAGCAATGTGTCATATCTAATAGCACGGAACGGTCCTAGATCTGTAAATTTTATATCGTAAAGCCATCTCATCAAGGTGGTCGCCAGCCAATTGCCAAATATTTGCTGGGGCATCATTGAACCAGATTCTTTCGTGCCAAGTGCCCTGCTTCCCAAGACAAAATCAGCATTTCCTGACATTATTGGCTTAATTAATTGTTCTATTTCTTCAGGGTAATCACTATAATCACCATCCAAAAACACGACGATATCAGGTGTTTCTTCACTTTTGGCCAGATAGTCCATTCCGGCCAAACAAGCCCTTCCATATCCTTTTTTGGATTCTTTTAGTGCGGTGGCGCCAGCTTTCTGAGCGATGCTGAACGTGTCGTCAGAGGATCCATTATCTACTACAATTATTTCAGTAATGCAGTTCTTTGGAATCTCCTTTATGACAAGTCCAACGGCATTGCGTTCATTAAAAGCCGGTATAATTACTCGAATGTCAGTGTTGCTCAATTCCTAATAATTTTTAAGGGGTAAAATTAAGGAATGATCCTTTGCTTTACAGGCAAAAAATTTAATAAAAATGAATTAGTAGCCTGCTGCTTGGCCGTCTTTTCTTGATTCTGACGCACCCAGATAAACTTTATTTTTCGGGTCCCACATAATAGCTTGATAACCTCCGTAACTCCCCCTAGCAAATCCAACATTATGACCTTTTTGCATCAGTGCCCTAATCACTTCGTAATCAAATCCAGATTCCAGACTAATCTTACCGGTGCTAGTTGCACGAACGCCGGTAGGTGTTGAGGTACCAGAATGATCGATTCTAGGAGCATCTCCAGCTTCCTGCAAGTTCATGCCAAAATCTACCATATTCATGATGATTTGCACATGGCCCATAGGCTGAAAATCGCCACCCATCACACCAAAACTCATAAATGGAAGCCCTTCTTTTGTGATAAAAGCGGGAATAATCGTGTGGAATGGTCTTTTACCTGGTTCGTAAGTGTTGGCTTGACCCTCTGTGAGTGAGAACAATTCACCTCGATCCTGAAGCATAAAACCTAATTGAGGCGGCACCATTCCAGATCCCATACCCCGATAATTACTTTGTATAAGTGAAATCATGGTACCGTTTTTATCAGCTACAGTCATGTAAATGGTTTCCCCATTGCTAATAGAGCCAGCGTCATACATACCTGCTTGGGTCCCAATTTCTTTACGACGCGTATCAGCATAATCATCGGATAGTAATTTCTCAACGGGAACATCATAAAAGTCCATATCGGCATAGTATTTTGCGCGGTCTTCAAAGGCCAATTTTTTGGCTTCTGTAAATAGGTGAATGTGCTCGGTGCTTCCGTATGGAATTTCAGAAAAGTCATATCCTTCAAGGATATTCAACATTTGTAAGGCAGCGATTCCTTGGCCATTTGGCGGAAGTTCCCAAACATCATATCCTCTATAATTGACAGATACAGGATCTACCCATTCAGAATGATGACTATTGAGATCAGCCTCAGATAAAAACCCACCTTTACTCTGGATATAATCAGCGATGGTTTTGGCAACTTTGCCTTTGTAAAATCCATCTCTTCCTTTGGAGGCAATTATTTTATAGGTATTGGCCAAGTCTTGATTTTTGAAAATCTGACCTTTCACAGGGGCCTTACCATTGATCAAATAGGTATCCTTAAAATTCTGAAAATCATACCGACTGAAATTAGCTTGAGCCGACTGAAGATAATATGCGATTAGTTCGGTTACAGGAAATCCATTTTCAGCATAAGCAATGGCTGGGGCAAGTATTGCTTCCATGGGCATGCTACCAAATTTGTCGTGTAGTTCAAACCACCCGTCCACAGCTCCCGGGACATTCACCGGTAGTGGTCCGTAAGGTGGAATGGCATTGAGTCCTTGTGATTTTAAATAGTCCAAAGTCAAAGATTTAGGCGAGCGACCGCTGGCATTTAACCCATGAATGGTTTGTGTTTCCCCATCCCAGATGATGGCAAATAAATCGCCTCCAATTCCTGAACCGGTCGGTTCCATTAGTCCCAAGGCTGCATTTGCTGCAATGGCAGCATCAATTGCCGTTCCTCCTTTTTTTAAGATGTCTAGTGCTATTTGCGTGGCCAAAGGATGGCTCGTTGCGACCATTCCATTTTGAGCAATTACCTCTGACCGTGTGGCAAAAGCTCTACCTGTCACTCTATCTTGCGCTAGGCTTATCAAAACACAACATAAACTGATTACTAGGGAAATAGATTTTTTCATAGGGTTACAATTTAATTAAAACAAAACTAGAGACATTCTCATAGCTTTCATAGAAGTTTATATTTAAATAAAGAGCGAGTAAACTCCTGCGTTTTTTGATCACTCAAGATGGGCGTATGACCGTTTTCTTATTAATGAGGCTAGTCATTTTTTTTCAAGTAAAGTTTCTAATTGACTCAAAATATTATTTTCTATAATCCAAAGGTGGTTTTCGATTTCCAATTAATGCTTCATAAGGTTCATTATTACCTATCTTTTTCTGTAATTCTTTTTCTGCTTTTTCGGTAATGGAAGGATTTAAATAAAGATCGACTGCCGTCAATGTGATGGTTTTAGCAGCAACCATCATGCCTTTGATGCCAATACTGGTTCCGCCGGCAGCCACTGCTTGCCAAGTATGGGCGGAAGTTCCGGGCACCCATGTCGCCGCACTCATTCCAGCTGTGGGGACTTTCCAGCTTATGTCTCCGACATCGGTGGATCCAGACGAACCTTTAGGGGCTAATGAATAGGGTTGAATTTGGGAAGCCTGTTCCATACTGTAATCACCAGAATAGGTATTGAGAATTTTCTCAGCGAATTTTTTTTCTTCGGCATCATAATTAAAGCCTCCGACGAGTTGTAAATTCTTGAACATCAATTCAGACAAAGTTTCGTTAGGCATTAGATTATATAAGCCGTGAATCACTTCATAATCCATCCTAGTTCCGGTGCCAATTGCAGCACCTTCTGCGGCGCTCACGACACGTTCAAATATTGATTTGACATTGGCAACATCGGGATTTCTCACATAATAAAAAGCTTCGGCAAACGCAGGAACTACATTAGGAGCTTCTCCCCCAGAAGTAATCACATAATGAATTCTTGTCTCTTGCGGCACATGTTCGCGCAACATATTTACCATCTGGTTCATGGCTTCCACGCCATCTAATGCGGAGCGACCTCTTTCAGGTGATGCGGCAGCATGTGATGCTTCTCCGTAGAATCTGAATTTCGCTGATTTATTTGCCAAAGAAGATCCTGGATTGGCACCATTGTTATTTCCGGGATGCCAATGTAATACGGCATCGACGTCATCGAATAGTCCGGCTCTTACCATGTAAACCTTACCAGCGCCACCCTCTTCGGCAGGGGTTCCATAGACTCGAATAGTTCCTTTGACACCGTTGTTTTTCAACCAATCTTTAACGGCAATGCCTGCCGCCACCGAAGCGGTGCCGAAGAGATGATGCCCACAAGCGTGGCCAGCGCCTCCGATGATGACGGCTTCTTTGATGGGTAGGGCTTTTTGGGACACACCAGGAAGTGCGTCGAATTCTGCGAGAATAGCAATGATGGGCTCCCCTTGTCCATATTCAGCAATAAAGGAAGTTGGAATTTCGGCCACGCGAGCTTGAATAGAAAATCCAGCCATACTCAGTGTTTTTTGAAGGAGTGCCGAACTTTTTTCTTCCTGATATCCGACCTCAGCCCATTCCCAAATTTGCATAGCTACTTTTTCGTAGTCAGACTTTTGGTTTTCAAGATTTTGAATAATTTGAGTTGCTTGGGCTAGCACATCAAAAAGAGTTAAATAGCATAAAACGATTAGAAATAGATTTTTCATGAGGTGATCAGATTTTTTCACATTAAAGTTATTCTATGTAACAAAGATCTTCGAACAAAAAGGGATCATCGGCGCAGTCATGGGTGAGATTGCTTATCTAAATTAATTGAGTGGTTATCTTAGGGGTTAAAAGCGGCCAATTTTTTGTGAACGGTTTAGGGAATTGAGTATTATAGGGCACATCTTTTTTTCCAACGAGTAATTAAACTAATTTTGCGCACTTAAAAAGGTGTTAAGATGATTGCAGCAAACAACGTTTCTCTCCAATATGGCAAAAGAGTATTATTCGATGAAGTCAATATTAAGTTCACTGATGGAAACTGTTATGGGATCATTGGAGCAAATGGTGCCGGAAAATCCACATTTTTAAAAATTTTATCTGGGGATATTACACCCAATTCAGGTAAGGTTGTCATCGATCCTGGAAAAAGGATGGCTGTTTTGAGGCAAAATCACTTTGAATTCGACGATGAGACCGTGTTGAATACGGTAATGCGTGGCCACAGTGTGTTATGGGAGATTATGCAAGAAAAAAATGCCATCTACGAAAAACCGGATTTTTCGGAAGCGGATGGTATTAAGGCGTCAGAATTGGAAGAGAAGTTTGCCGAACTAGATGGCTGGAATTCTGAATCAGATGCAGCGGCATTACTTAGTGGATTGGGTATTAGCGAAGATTTTCATTATCGCTTGATGGTTGAGCTTAATGGCGCCCTTAAGGTCAGGGTACTTTTGGCGCAAGCGCTATTCGGAAATCCAGATATTCTGATTCTAGATGAACCTACCAATGATCTTGATTTGATGACAATTGGCTGGTTGGAAGATTTCCTTTTAGATTTTAAAAATACGGTAATTGTTGTTTCCCATGATCGCCATTTCTTGGATACGGTCTGCTCACACGTGGCAGACATCGATTTCAGTAAAATTCAGTTGTTTACTGGTAATTATTCCTTTTGGTATGAATCTAGTCAACTTGCCTTATCTCAAAGAAGCTCGTCCAATAAGAAATCGGAAGAAAAAAAGAAAGAGCTGCAGGAATTCATTCAAAGATTTAGTGCGAATGCTTCTAAATCCAAACAGGCGACAAGTAGAAGAAAACTGTTGGATAAGATCAGTATTGAAGACATCAAACCTTCCTCCAGGAAGTATCCTGCTATCATTTTTACACAAAACAGGGAGGCTGGGGATCAATTGCTTGAGGTTAACGGACTGACCAAAACAGCAAACGAGAAAACAGTATTCAAAAATCTTAATTTCCGTATTAATAAAGGAGACAAGGTTGCGTTTTTGGGTGATAGCACTTCAATTACTGCCTTTTTTGAAATACTTAATGATATTCAAACAGCAGACGCTGGCGACTTTAAATTTGGCCAGACCATCACTACGGCCTATTTGCCCAATGAGAACAACACGTATTTTGATACCGAAATGAATTTGATTGATTGGTTACGTCAGTACACATTATTAGATGAAGAAAAGGATGAGGTTTACGTAAGAGGGTTCTTAGGTAAAATGCTTTTTTCAGGCCAGGAAAGTTTAAAAAAAGCCAATGTACTTTCGGGAGGAGAAAAGGTAAGATGCATGATTTCTAGAATGATGTTGGCCAAGGCCAATTTTTTGATATTGGATGAACCTACCAATCACCTTGATCTTGAGTCGATCACTGCCTTTAATAATTCTCTAAAGGAGTTTCCCGGATGTGTGCTTTTCACTACACATGATCACGAATTTGCTCAGACGATTGCCAATAGAATCATTGAAATCACTCCCAAAGGGATGCTGGACAAGTTAATGACTTATGATGATTACATCAGCAGCGAAGCCATTTCCGCTCAGCGTTTGATTTTGAAATAAGGGATCCGTTTAAAATGAATTGAAGCCGGCAAAAAATTCTTTGCCGGCTTTTTTTTATTTTAACCAACTTAGAATTATGTCAATCAAAAAATTATGCTTACTATTATTCTCTAGATTGGTGACTATTTTATGATTTTTAAGTTTTAAAAACGCAATGCGATTAAAAGTATTTTTTCAGTTATTAGGTCCCTCTGTATTTTTTTTAATGCTGCTCATAGGCCCACCTGAGGGTATGTCGATACCGGCATTTAAGGTAATGGCAGCCACCCTTTGGATTGCCATTTGGTGGATGACAGAGGCCATTCCGATTGCGGCTACTTCTTTTTTACCTTTAATACTCTACCCTATCACCAATGCCGTATCACTAAATGAAATAGCCTCTAGTTATGCGAATCCTATCATTTACATTTTTGTTGGCGGATTTATTTTAGCGCTGGCAATGCAAAAATGGAATCTTCATAAACGAATAGCCCTCAATATTATCGCCATCACCGGAACCAATATGCGTCAAATTATTTTGGGGTTTATTTTGGCTACAGCATTTCTTTCGATGTGGATATCCAATACGGCTACCGCTGTGATGATGCTGCCCATTGCCTTGTCCATAATTACACAGTTTAAAGAGTTTTCAGATTCAAGTTCGATTCCTGTCAAAGGTGCTGATGATTTTGGAAAAGCATTGATTTTGGCCATTGCATATTCGGCCTCAATAGGAGGGATTGCAACCTTAGTAGGCACTCCCACCAATTTGATTTTTGCCGATGCTATTGAGAAATTTTATAAAGTACCGATGCCTTTTGATCAATGGATAGGCATTGGACTTCCGATAAGCCTTACCATTTTGGTAGGTTGCTGGTATTTACTGACATATCATTTATTTTCTTTAAGCAGTATAAAGGTCCAAGGCAGTTCAAATATCATTAAAAATGAATTAAAAAAATTGGGTAGGATGTCCTATGAAGAAAAGTGGGTACTGCTTATTTTCAGTATCGTTGCCTTTTGTTGGATTACCCGACGATTTTTAATCACCCCATTTTTCCCAAGCATAAATGATACAATCATAGTGATGATTGGAGCCATTGTGCTTTTTTTAATCCCCGCAAAGAAGCAGGAGCAAGGTCAAATAATGGATTGGGAAACGGCTGTAAAATTACCTTGGGCTGTCATTTTATTGTTTGGGGGAGCCTTTGCAGTAGCCCAGAGTTTCGAAAGCTCTCAATTGACTTTATGGATAGGCGAAAAGTTGAGTGGACTTGAAAATGTCCCCTTTTGGTTGGTATTACTGATCGTAGTTGCAGTGGTGAATTTTTTGACGGAAATTACTCAAAACATCGCTACTTGCACCTTAATGATGCCTATTTTGGCCGCGCTATCTGGTGTTTTGAACGTCCATCCCTATGGCCTGATGGCAGCAGCGGCCATCGCTTCTTCCTGCGCTTTTATGTTGCCCGTAGCTACGGCACCGAACGCCGTAGTGTTTGGCTCTGGATTTTTAAAAATGAAAGATATGGTCCGTGCTGGATTTTTACTTAATGTTCTTTCCATTATCGTAGTTACTCTTTTTATTTATTTTCTCCTTCCGGCTATTTGGGGAATAGATCTATTAAACTTTCCCTCTGAAATAAAAGTAAAATAGTAGTCATTAAATCCTAGTATAATCTTCTTGTCAACGCTACCTATGGGTGTGCAGATACCCAAACAGCACCATCTTCGAAGATTTCCTTTTTCCATATGGGTACGGTTTCTTTAAGCGTATTGATGGCGTACTGACAAGCTTCAAAGGCGGCTTGTCGATGGGCCGTAGCTACGGCAATGATCACAGGAATTTCTCCGACTTCTAATAGGCCTATTCGGTGATGCATAGAGACGTGTAATGCGCCCCATTTGGTCACGATTGTTTCAGCGATTTTATGCATTTCTTTAACGGCCATAGGTACGTAGGACTCAAATTCCAATTTAATCACTTTTTTACCTTTAGTTTGATTTCGTACGGTGCCTAGAAAAATAACTGCGCCGCCGGCGCTTGGATCGGCCACTGCATCTTGGCAGGTTTGCGGGACTAATGGGTTTTCCGAAATTTGAATATCAATCATTTTAACCTCCGCTTACAGGTGGGATAATGACCACTTCGTCGCCTTCCTGCATTTGAAAGTGATCCGCTTCATAATTTTCATTTATGGCAAACTTCAAGCTATTAAGTCGTTCGAAATCTGGGTATTCTTCTTTTAATATTTTTTTTAAATCAGCGATACTGGCTGAAACATCAAGGTCAAGGGTTATATTGGATCCTTGCATGATTTCTTTTGCGATTCCGAAAGGAACAATTTTAATTTTCATAATTTTCAAAATGATTACAGACTGCTTCCCAGCCTAATTTAATACAATCTACTCGACCTTCGAAATGCTTTAATTCGGCAAGTGTGTTTAGGGACTCCTTCTTAAATTCAAAATTAAGATCGGTGGTTAGACATTGGACAAACTGACGACTTAATTCGATGGCGTCCTTGTGGGGCATTCCTTCCAGGCTTTTACAAAGTAGCGAGAGGGAGGCTTTTGATAGTGCACATCCAAATCCATGAAAAAAAACATTGGATATTTGATTCCCATGCTGTTCAAAGAAGAGCCAATATTTATCTCCACACATAGGATTGTAAGCTTCTATCTGAAAATCGAAAGACTTTATTTCCTGAAAATGATAAGGATGTTCATTTTCAGGAAGTATTTTCGATTTGTATAATTTTTGAAGGTCGTCTTTGGTCATGACCAAAATTTAATTAATTCCCGCAAAGAAAGGGCTAACAAATCAATTTCTTCCTTTGTGTTATAAACAGAAAATGAAATCCTTGCGGTAGCTTGTAAGCCCATTTGGGCTAATAATGGCTGTGTGCAATGCATTCCGGCGCGCAATGCAATTCCATCTTTGTTTAGGAATGAAGCGACATCATGTGGGTGGATGTTTTTTGCGTTAAAAGAAATGATACCGGCTTGTTTTTTTGGCGTTCCGACGATGGTTAGTTCAGGAATCTGCGCCAGTACATCAAGCGCATAGTACGTCAATTCTTCAAGATGCTGCCGCATGTTTTTTTTACCGAGGGCGTCAATAAATACTGCCGCAGCCGAAATTCCGATTACCCCTGAAATATTGGGGGTTCCGGCGTCCAAATTATAAGGAAAATCTCGAAATTGGGTATTTTCAATGGTCACCTGTTTGATCATACCTCCGCCATAATGTAGTGGCAACATTTGTTGAATATGCTTTTCAGCAACTTGTAGTATGCCTATACCGAAAGGGCCAAACATTTTATGTCCGGAAAATACTAAAAAATCATAATCTAAGTGCTCAATACTTATATCAAAATGGGAGATACTTTGCGCTGCGTCAATCAAAACGGGGACTTCTTTGGCATGGGCAATGGCAATGATATCAGCGATGGGGTTTATTGTCCCTAGGGTATTAGAGATGTGCGTGACGGCTACCAGCTGGGTATGATGGTCAATGAACTCTTTTAGCTGCATCATATCCAAATCACCATTTTGATCAATGGGCACCACTCTCAACTCAATGCCATATTTTTTGCATAGCATTTGCCAGGGAATGAAATTGGCATGATGCTCCATAACAGTGGTGACGATATTATCCCCACTTTTCAACCTAGGTTCCAAATAGGATCTCGCCACTATATTAATGGCGGCAGTTGTGCCTTGGGTGAAAGCTACTGTTTCTGAATTTTCGGAACCCAAAAAAGCCGCGATGATTGATCTCGATTTTTCAAATTTCTGCGAAGATTTATTGGACAAATCATATACACCACGATGAATATTGGCATTTTCATATAATTCAAAATGACTTTGTGCCGCTACTATCGATTGGGGTCGTTGGTTCGTCGCAGCACTGTCAAGATATACGAGATTGGGCTGCGATTTAAAGATTGGAAAATGTGTTCGGACGTTTTTAATGTTATTTTTGTTTATATGTTTTTTGAATATAAATACCAAAGAACTGAAACTAGTTCGTTAATTTACCAATTCCTACAAATTAAATAAAGAAGTGATGTTAATTGATAACCATGGTCGAGAAATTAATTATCTCAGACTAGCCGTCACAGATCGGTGTAATTTGAGATGTTTTTATTGTATGCCAGAAAATGGCATTAAATACATGCATCGCAATGATTTATTGACATTTGAAGAAATGACTCGACTCATAAGGGTTTTTGGTGATTTGGGAATTTCTAAAATCAGGATCACTGGAGGAGAACCATTTGTAAGGAAAGGAATTGTTGACTTTTTGGAAGATATCGCTGCCTTGAAAACGGTCGAAGAGATTCATATAACCACCAATGGTACCTTTACCCTTGATCAGATTCCTAGCCTAGAGAAAATAGGAATCAAAAGTATTAACCTTAGCTTGGACAGCCTGGATCGTCAACGATTTTTCGATATTACTCGAAGGGATCTTTTTGACCATGTATTTGGTACGTATCAGCAATTGATTGCATCAAGTATTAAGGTGAAAGTAAACATGGTAGTGATGCAAGGTCGAAATATTGAGGATATTTACCCTATGCTTGAATTAACCAAACACGATAATGTATCGGTGCGATTTATTGAAGAAATGCCTTTTAATGGCACAGAAGGTCAAGGAAATCCTACTTTTTGGCCGGCACCAAAAATCTTGGACTATATCAAAGATCGCTATAGTATCGTTAAGTTAATTGATCCACCAGCTTCGACCTCTTTGAACTATCAAATTGAAGGACACGTGGGTGCTTTTGGTATTATACCTGCCTATACCCGATCCTTTTGTGGATCTTGTAATCGGGTCAGACTTACGCCGCAAGGCACCCTACGTACGTGCCTTTATGGCGAAGGACAAATTAATTTTAGAGACCTTATTCGACAAGGCGCAACAGATGAGATGCTTGGGGATCATCTAATAAAAGTGGTTGGGAAACGGGCCAAAGATGGCTTTGAGGCAGAAAAAGCAAGGGACCATATGCAGCCAGCTTCAGAATCTATGGCCACTATTGGAGGATAAATATGATTTCAGTTGAGGAAGCATTAAAAATTGTACTAAAAAACATAGGTGATTGGGGTATTGAAGAGATTTCTTTAGATCAATCATTGGGGCGTATTTTGAGAGAAAAAGTGATGGCTGATCGAGATTTCCCACCTTATGATCGGGTGACGATGGATGGGATTGGGATCAGTTATAAGCAGTTTGAAGGTGGTCAAAGGGTCTTTGAAGTGGCAGGCGTTGCGGCGGCTGGATCTGTTAAAAATACGCTATTCAACCAATCGACTTGCCTGGAAGTGATGACAGGATCTATCTTACCAGCCGGGGTTGACACAGTCATTCGTTATGAAGATCTTAAAATTGATTCAGGCAAGGCTACGGTATTGCTTGATCAGATTAATTTCAATCAAACCATTCATTTTAAAGGAATGGATAGAAAACAGGGTACAGAGATTTTGCAGCCCGGAAAACGACTTTCTTCTAGTGAAATTGGCGTATGTGCCACAGTAGGCAAGGAACGTATCAAAGTAAGTCGTTTACCTAAAACTATAATTATTTCAACGGGAGATGAATTGGTAGAAATTGATCAGATCCCTTTGCCCCATCAAATCAGACGGAGTAATGTTTATCGCATAGCGACTGTTTTGAAAAGCTATCATATTCAGCCCACTACGGCGCATTTAGCGGATCAGTATGATGAGATTGTAGGTAAACTTCGGGGTTATCTGGAAAATTTTGACTTGATTATTTTGAGTGGAGGAGTGTCCGAGGGCAAATTTGATTACCTGCCAGCAGCTTTTGCCGCTTTGGGGATTGATAAATTATTTCACAAGGTTAAGCAGCGACCAGGAAAACCTTTTTGGCTTGGTAGTAAAGCCCGGTCCATGATTTTTGCATTTCCTGGTAATCCAGTCTCAAGTTTTATGTGCGCTCAGCAATATTTTAAGCCCTGGTTAGATCATTCATTACGAGCTGAAGAGGTTAATCTGCCTTTTGCTGTCCTTGCGGAAGATGTTCATTTTGCGCCCAATTTGACTTACTTTCTTGAGGTCAAAATAGACTTCGATCCTAGTGGGAGGATTATGGCCTATCCCATTAAAGGGAACGGCTCAGGAGATCTTGCCAATTTGGTGGATGCCGATGCATTTATCCAGTTACCAAGTGATCGTACCCGTTTTTTAAAGGGCGATGTTTATCCCTTTATCACCTATAGAAATTTATTAGGGGGGTAATTGCCTTTTTGAAGTGTCAGTCTCAATTAGTTTGTACGTAATGCCTTCAATTCTTCGGGAGTGTTTACATTAAGGAGTGCCTCATGTTGGGTAATTTGTAATTCCTCTATCTCACCATTAATCAATACTTTTCTTGGGCAACTATATCCATTGGCTAAAAAAGAGAGCAGGATCGGATAAGAACGAGGTTCCCACAAAGTCAGCAACGGTTCAGGAAATTTCGTTGCTGGATTATGAAAGCAGGTAGCCATTTTTGACGAATTTCGACCATCAATGAGTTGTTTCAATGTGTCCTTATCAAGCTTTGGTAGATCCGTTGCGATGACCAACCAGGCGCAAGTTGGATCTTCTCTGAACGCCGATAGAATACCACCATAAGGACCTAGATTCAAGAAAGAATCTGCTATAAGCGGATAATTTGTTTGAAAATCAATAGATGCTTTTTGCACGGAAAGGTAGGTGGGATCACAAAAATCACTTAAAAGATCGGCAAGATATTCGCGATGTGGTTTCCCAAGATAGTCAATGGCCCCTTTGTCATGTCCCATTCTTGAACTTTGACCACCGGCCAATACCAATCCTTTGATGATCGAACTATTTGTTTTTATGTTCTTTTGAATCCAACTTGTGATGCCTGCCACATCTTTTATTGAGTATCTTGGAATAGATTTATGATCTTTGAGATGTGTTTCCAAAAAGGGATAAATATCTATCACATCATCATCTAAAATGAAAAGCTTTACTTGCGTTAAACGATCGAGTTTTTGTTCCAGAGAGGCTCTTTTTTTTTCGTTAAGGATGACAATCTGTTGGGCCGCATAAAAGTGATTTCCATTGACTAGCACCGCGTCACAATGTTGAAATAATTCCCTAAAATTCTCCAAATCATGAGTTTTCCCAAAGGACAATTCATGATGGTTCTTGTGCGCAGTATAACTTGTTTTGAATGTCATAGGTTCTCCCTCCTCCTTGTGAGAAGCGTCCGCATAGCCAATTGTTAAGGATTGAGAAGCGTCAGCAATGGCTTTGCTCAGATGCTGAATGACATCGCAGGGTGCGCCAATGATGGCCAGTTCATTTGGTCCGAATTTACCTCCTGTTGGGGAGGGAATTGATGCGTGTTTTTTATGTGGTTTTAAAATCACTTTTTCCTCCTGTTTTTTCTAGTAATCTAATGTCATTAATGATGATGTTGTGTGAAAAGCCTTTACACATATCATAGATAGTTAAAGCCGCCACCGAGGCACCTGTTAAGGCTTCCATTTCTACACCGGTTTTACCAGAATTCTTGGCGGTGCACAAGATGATAACTTCATTAGCAGCATTTATATGGATATCAATACTGCATTTGTCAAGACCCAATGGGTGGCATAAAGGAATAAGATCACTGGTTTTTTTTGCCGCCATAATACCTGCCAAAATAGCGGTTTGAAAAACGGGTCCTTTTTTAGTATGAATTTCGTTATTTTTCAATTGATCGATGATTTCTATGCTCAGAATAACCGTTGCTTGCGCAATCGCCGTTCTATTGGAAACATTTTTGATGGAGACATCCACCATGGTTGGGTCTCCGTTTTCAGTGAGGTGAGAAAATTTTTTTTTCATCAATAGGGTCTTTAAGCCTTAATTTTAGGTAATATACAGCAGCAATTTAAGTTTTTATTTTTTTCATAGGGAGTAATAATAAGTATTAAGTGACACTATCTGATCAAGAAAAATTACGCTATAGCAGACATCTGAATCTACCAATGTTTGGTTTGGAAGTTCAAGAGAAGTTGAAAAATTCAAAAGTGTTAGTGGTTGGCACCGGTGGGTTAGGTGCGCCAATGCTGCAATATTTGACGGCCGTAGGCGTCGGAACCATAGGGGTAGTCGATTTTGATGTGGTCGATGAGTCCAACCTTCAAAGACAAGTTCTTTTTGGATCTCACGATATAGGCAAGTCAAAAACGTCAGTAGCTATTGCCAAATTGAAGTTACAAAATCCTTTTGTAACTTTTTTGGAATTCAATGTTAAGTTGGAGGCTTCCAATGCACTAGCGATTATTGAGCAGTTTGATGCCGTCGCTGATGGTACCGATAATTTTCCGACACGATACTTAGTCAATGATGCTTGTGTCTTGACAGGAAAGCCCAATATATATGCTTCAATTTACAGATTTGAAGGTCAAGTCAGTGTATTCAATTGGATCAATAATGAGGGACTTTTGGGCCCAAATTACCGCGATATTTTCCCCACGCCGCCACCACCAGGAATGGTTCCTAATTGCGCAGAGGGGGGGGTATTGGGGGTTTTGCCAGGAATCATAGGTTCTATTCAAGCCTCAGAAGTCATTAAGGTACTTACAGGGATCGGTGCCCCTTTGTCAGGCAAACTATTTTTATTTGATGTATTGGATTTTTCGACGCGCGTGCTCAATATCAAGAGAGATCCATTGAATCCCTTAAATGGCATAATTCCGAGTATAACAGAACTGATTGATTATGAGGAATTCTGTGGACTAAAGCAATTAACAACTATTGAAGTGCTTGCGCCTCAGGACCTCCATCGGAGAATATTAGAAGGAGAAGCTTTGTGCTTAATTGATGTGCGTGAAGAGGAGGAATTTCATCAGGCCAATATTGGCGGAAAGTGGATTCCATTAAATGAGATCGAGCGTCGGTTCGATGAAATTCCAAAATCAGGAACAGTCGTTTTGATTTGTAAATCAGGTCAAAGAAGTGCGACGGCGATTCGACGGCTCATCGATCAACAAGGTTACCAAAATCTTTGTAATCTAGAAGGAGGATTAATAGCTTGGAAAAGGGTTATTTCCCCGGATTTAAACTTATTTTGATGAACTGTATTGATTTTTGAATTGAATGATTTGCCCCATTATTGCCAGTGCAATTTCTTGAGCTGATTGGGCATTAATAGACACCCCAATAGGTGCTTGAATTTTCGAAATCAGTTCTTTTGAAATCCCTTTTTGAAGCAAACGCGCGACACGCTTATCATGGGTCTTTTTACTTCCAAGGGCCCCGATATATCCGACTTTAGATGGAAGTAGGATTTCTAAGGCATTGTCGTCTATTTTCGAATCATGCGACAAGATGGTACAAAAGGTATAGGGATCTAACTTGAATTGGTGAAGTACTTCCGATGGATATGCCTCTAAGATTTTTGTAGGTGCTATATCGAAGACCGTATTTTGGGCAAAATAACCACGAGGATCTATTACCATTGTTTCAAATCCAAATCTATCAGCGAGAGCCACCAAATCCACTGCGATATGGGCTAAACCGATGATCAAAAGCGTGTTTTTCCTTGGAAATATTTGAATGAAATAGTCGGCGCCTTCATGCGAAACTGTCTTGTGCATTCTCTCAGTATAAGCTTTTTCGGCCTCAGCGATGACTACGTTTGGCAAAGGTGATCCGATAAGTGTGCCACCTTCGTCAAGCAATGAGTTTTGATTTTGTCCGTTTTCTAAGAGGGTAATCAAAATTGAACTTTTATTTTCTCTTGTATTGGACAATAAAGTTTTCCAGACCGGGTCATAAGAAAAATCCACTGACTGAAGAAAGACTTGAATGGTTCCACCACAAGATAAGCCCACTGACCATGCCTCTTCATCTGACACTCCAAAATTGAGTTTTTCTGCGGTCCTATGATTGAGGATGTTTTTTGACATTTTAACGACAGTCCCCTCAATACAGCCCCCGCTTACCGAACCTGTTATTTTAAATTCGTCGTTTATCAACATGACAGCACCGATAGGACGAGGTGAAGAGCCCCAAGTCTTAATGACTCTTGCAAGTACCATATTTGTTTTATTGGCAAGCCATGCATCAATTATTTTAAGATAATCTTTCATAAATTTTCAATCAACATTTGCACCTGACGTATTATTAAGTAACTTTAAAATTACCTAATATGATAAGTAATTGTAGTTGCCCGTCGGATAAAAAAATTGAAACGTATAAAAAGGCATCTGTTTTAAGTACTTTTTTGGTTATAATTATACCAAAATGTCCTTTTTGCGTGATGGCTTATTCTAGTGCGATCACGATATGCGGAGGACCTAATTGTACTTGGTTTCAAATAATTGGATTTCCTATGTCCCTTTAGCATTGGCACTACTAATTATCACCTTACTTTGGTTGAATCGGCGCGGTACGAGAACATGGTATGCGCTGCTTGGGGCGCTACTTGGATTCGCCTTGATTTTAGGTGCGCATCAGTTAATTCTCTCGCCATTCTACTACAATATCGGTGCAACCTTATTGTTTCTTAGCATTTGGGTTAACGGAAGTTTTATGTATTTGACTAAAATCTTTAAATCTTATATAGGTAAACAGGTTTGACGATGGCAAAGGTTAAATTTACCTCAGCCTTACAGCGATTTTTCCCAGGGCTTGAAGGTGCTTATTTTGAAGGCGATTCGGTACAGTCAATCATTCAAAGTATAGAAGTAAGATATCCAGGAATTCAACATTATTTACTCGAAGAAGATGGCAAGCTAAGACGTCATGTAAATATATTTTTGGGTAATGAAATGATCTTAGACCGCAATCAACTTTCAGATCCAGTTACCGATTCTGATGAAATTTTAATTTTTCAAGCTTTGTCAGGAGGGTAATGAAATTATTAGTAGGTACAGCAAAGGGACTTATTGTTTATCAAATCCTACACAAGGAAGCCCCTATGGAGCTTGGGATACATTTCTTGGGATATGCTGTGAATACGGTGTTTGTGGATGAACGCCACGATAGATGGTGGGTAGGTGTAGCTCATCGCCATTGGGGTCAAAAACTGCATTATTCTGATGATCAGGGCGCCCATTGGAGTGAGGCTTCAATGCCTTCCTATAGAATGGCTACATTATTAAGTGTGGCGAAAAGGCCAAATTGCGGCAAATCTGGAGCATACAGCAAGGTGGAAATGATCAACCAAATCGATTATGGATAGGAACAGAACCTGGTGGTTTATTTGAGAGCAAAGATCGAGGACTTAGTTTTGAGTTGAATCAATCTCTTTGGAACCACCCCAGTAGAAAAAAGGAAGGGCAATGGTTTGGCGCCGGTAGTGATTTTCCATTTATTCATTCAATTGTTGTCAATCCAGTTGATTCCAATCATGTATATATCGCGGTAAGTTGTGCAGGTGTTTTTGAATCGAAAGATGGGGGATTGAATTGGATAGCCAAAAACAATGGGCTACTTGCCACGTATTTACCGAATCCAAAAGTGGAAGTTGGTCATGATCCTCATCAGTTACTAATGCATTCCAAATTTCCAGATGTTTTGTGGCAGCAAAATCATTGCGGTATTTTTTTTTCCAAAAACGGAGGTGATTTGTGGTCCGAAGTTTTTTTGACAGAAGGGGTTTCTAGCTATGGGTTTTCAATTGCAATTGATGAAGAAGACCCGGCAAAGTGTTGGGTGATTCCTGTTGAGAGCGATCAACGTCGCATTGCGCCAAATTTGAGACTCGAGGTCTTTGAAACTTGCGATTTTGGAGCCACTTGGAATAGTGAGAGTAAAGGGCTACCCACAGCAACTTGTTTTGATATCGTACTTCGCAAAAGCTTTGTCAGAACGAACAAAATCATGGTGTTCGGTACTACAAATGGAAATATTTACTATTCATTGAACGAAAAAAACCGTTACTGGCAAGCATTCAATACAAATCTGACCAAGGTAAATTCCGTTATTCTTTATTAAGGTCGTTTTTTTTTGTTTTATTTTTTTTTTTAAAAAAAATATTTTAACTTTTGTATCCAATTTATAAATATTTTATATTTTTAGTTGAATAAAGATAGTTTTAGCATTTAAGAACAATAAAATAATTTTAATTAATTAACCCCTTAAAAAAATAATGATACCAGCATCGTTTGATTATACAGCTCCATCCACGTTAGATGAAGCGCTCAAACTTCTGCAGGACCCAAGGAGAAGATGATGAAGGAAGTTTGGCTGCTGCGATTCATACAAACCCAAGATATTTGGGATTTGTAGCCAGCGCAAGAAAAGCGAATTCCATTCTGATGGCCTTAAAAAGACAGGGTATGGCACATGAGCAACTTGCTCGCGTGAAAACACCTGCAGGGCTTGATATTCAAGCCAAAACTTCGGAAGAAGTAGCCATTTCAATTTTGGCTGAAATTATTCAGGTCAAAAGAAAGACAGAAGTGGGGGCAGAAGATAAAGGCCTGTTGGCGGGACTTCCCAAGAAGGAGATGATGGAAGATTTATACATCAATCCGGTTTGTAAAATCCCGGTTTCAAAAAGTGGTGCCAAGCACGTCTTGGAATATCAGAATGAAAAAGTTTATTTTTGTTGTGATGGGTGCTTGGCTTCTTTTGAGAAAGATCCTGCGGCTTACCTTTAATCCTTAAATGTGAATCCCCCAACCATTTAAGAGGATCAGCTTTAAGCCGACATAGGCAATGAGTATTGCCGTCAAAAGTCGAATGATCTGAATATTGAATTTTTTATTGGTCACAAATCCTCCGAGTGCGCCGCCTAATCCAACAGCGACCATTAGCGGGAGCAAGCGTTCGATGTTGAATTGGAAGGTATCGGCCATAATTAATCCCCCTAATCCTCCAATGGAGTTAAAAAATATAAAAACAGAGGCCAAAGAAGCCACAACTCTAGGATCTTTCCACCCAATTAGATTAAGTGTGGGAGATAGAAAAATACCGCCACCAATTCCAGAAATACCTGAGAGCAATCCAAGGCTACTTCCGAGTGATAATTTCTTTAGTAGGGGGAGTGTTTTTTCAGATTGTTTGAGAGACAAAGATTGGGTAATCATGAAGCAGGAGGCGGTAATTAATAAGCCTCCTAAGACGAGAAAAAAATTCTTTTCTGAGAGTTTCAGCTGGGCACCAAAAAAAGATAATGGTACGCTGCTGATAATAAAAGGCCAAAAGTACCGCCATTTAAAGACCTTATTACGAATAAATAACATTGTTCCAATACTTACAACAACCAGGTTTAATGCCAGCGCAGTACTTCTTATTTCATGAAAGTCCACCAATACAAGACTCAAAAGGGCCAGATAGCTAGACCCTCCACCAAAACCTACTGATGAGTAAAACAGTGCAATAAAAAAAAACAAAACGGGGAGCCAATATTCGTTCACTTGATCTCAAGTTATTTAGTTGCTGAAATTAATCACTTGGAAGCTATTTCTTCGCCCTTAAGCATTTTAATTTTCTCTTTGTTTTTCATTAAAATCAACGACTTGTAGAAGGCAAATCTTAAGCCACTCGGTATAATGGCTTGGGTTTTTTTGAATATCCAAAACTAAGGAGTTCAAAGACATATACTTATAATCTTGAACCTCTCGCGGATTGATGAGTGGTGGATGATCTGAGTAACCAAAATAGACATGATCAAATTCATGCTCTATAAGGCCATTTGGAAAGTGCGTCTTGTATTTAAATTTGAATACAAAGGAGAGCTCACAGGCCATACCCATTTCTTCTTGCAATCTTCGGTAGACGGCTGATTTGGTTTCTTCTCCGAAATGGGGATGACTGCAACAGGTGTTTGTCCATAAGCCTGGGGAATGGTATTTGTCCTTGGCCCTTTGTTGGAGCAAGAGTTCTCCTTGGTTGTTAAAAAGAAAAATGGAAAAAGCGCGATGAAGCAACCCCAATTCGTGAGCTTTTAATTTTTCAATCTTCCCCCACTGCTGATCCTTTTCATCAACAAGGATTAAATATTCTTCATTCATACGCTATCATTAATGGGTCACTTATTTTGCTCTTTTATTCATTACTTATGTGCAACTGCCTTGACCTATATTATGTGTAACTTAAGGTAAAAAACGAGGATTTGATCAAAGGTGATTTACAAAAATTATACTAAACGGTTTTTGATCAGCCTATTTAAAGGTTTAAAATACAATTTTCAGCTAAAAATGGCTTTGTTTTACAAACATTGACGCCGTATTTTTAGCTGAGATCGCTGTTATAGTAGCCTCCTTTGTTCTGCGAACGGTTTTTGGATTGCTCAACAATTAAATAAGCCGTTGAGATCAAGTTTCTCAGTTCAAAAAGCGATGTTGATAATTTACTTTTACGGTAAAGGGTTTCGGTTTCTTCGTACAAAACACTGATTCTTTTAGCGGCTCGATTGAGTCGCTCATTGGTTCTGATAATACCCACGTAATCACTCATAACAGATTGTAATTCTTTCCGGTTATGTGTAATCAAAATACGCTCTCTAGTTTCAAAAGTATCCTTGCTGTTCCATTCAGGTATCTCATCTGGGTCATCTGCTTGCGTTATATGTTCCAGGGTATGCAAGAAACTTTGGTGAGCAAAAACAAGGGCTTCTAAAAGTGAATTAGAGGCCAATCGATTTGCCCCGTGCAATCCCGTGTTGGCACATTCCCCGCAGGCGTATAGATTTTTAATTGACGTACAGCCATGTATGTCCACATCAATTCCCCCACATAAATAATGTGCGGCTGGCGTAATTGGGATCATTTGCTTGCTTACATCAAGTCCAATTTCTTTGCATTGGGCATAGATGTTTGGAAAATGATATTGAAAATCTTTTTTGGAAATGGTGGTGCAATCCAAATAAAGGGCATCTGATCCACTTATTTTTAATTCATTGTCAATAGCCCTTGAGACGATGTCTCTTGACGCGAGATCCCCCCTTGGATCATAATTTTTCATAAAGGCGTCTCCTTTTTCATTTTTTAATACAGCACCTAATCCGCGTACGGCCTCGGAAATTAAAAAGGAACGACCATGACTGAATTGATAAGCCAAGGCGGTAGGATGGAATTGAATAAATTCCATATTTGATATTTGGGCTTTGGCGCGATAGGCCATTGCGATGCCATCGCCAGTAGCGATCAATGGATTGGTCGTATTGCGATATACCTGACCAACACCACCAGTAGCTAAAAGGGTTACTTTCGCTTTATAAGTGACGATTTCTTTGGTCTGCTGATTGTATACATAGGCACCAAAACAAGTTACTCCCTGTTTTGTGAAGGGCAATTTCAAGTGGTGTTGGGTAATAAGGTCAACTGCAAAATGTTCTGTGAGTAGGGCAATGTTTTTATGCTGTTTTATTTTCCGGATCAATTTGCGTTCAATTTCATAGCCAGTTATGTCTTTAAAATGAAGTATTCGATGTTCTGAATGGCCACCTTCTAGGCCTAGATCAAATTCACCTAGATCACTTTTATCAAAATTGATACCCCAATTGATGAGTTCATTTAACCGCTTGGGACCCTCTTCAACCACCATTTGCACAATAGCAGGGTTACAAAGCCCATCGCCAGCAGCTAAGGTATCAGCTATGTGCTTTTCGTAGGAGTCAGCAATGGTATCAGTGACGGTGGCAATACCTCCTTGTGCATATTTCGTGTTAGATTCGCCTTCAGCAGCTTTGGTCAACACCGCAATTGTTTTATCAGGAAATCTTTCTCCTACTTTCAGCGCATAAGAAAGACCCGCAATGCCAGAGCCGAGAATTAAGACATCTATTTTGGGCATGAATTATTTTGAAATATCGAGCATTTTTTGGAGCGGGACCAAGGCTTTTAATCTGATGTCTTCAGGAATGGTGATTTCTGGAGTTTCGTTTTTCATACAGAGATATAACTTTTCCAGACTATTCATTTTCATGTAAAAACATTCGGCACAGGCACAATGATTGTCTTCTTCTGATGGCGCAGGAATCAGTATTTTCTTGGGTGCCATTTTTTGCATTTCATGGAGAATTCCTGCTTCAGTGGCCACAATGTATTTTTCAGCACGATCCTGCATGACGAAATTAATCATGCCAGTAGTTGAACCGACATAGGAAGCTACTTTCAGAATATTTTTTTCTGATTCGGGGTGTGCAATGAATTTGGCCTCTGGGTGGCCTTTGATGAGGGCCAGGATTTTATCGATAGAAAAGGCTTCATGAACCATGCAGGCGCCGTCCCACAACAGCATATTTCTGCCGGTTTTTTTATTAACATAATCACCAAGATTTTTATCTGGGGCAAAAATAAGGGGTTGATCTAAAGAAAATGAATTGACTATTTTTTCAGCATTGGCAGAGGTGCAGATGACATCGCTCATTGCCTTTATTTCTGCGGAGCAGTTTACATAGGATATGACTTTGTGTTCGGGATATGATTTTAAAAATTGAGCAAAATCTGCTGGGAGACAACCCTCTGCTAAGGAACAAGACGCAGCTAAGTCAGGTAAAACTACTTTTTTGGTTGGGTTGAGAATTTTGGCCGTCTCTGCCATAAAATGAACGCCAGCGAATACAATCATATCTGCATCTGTCATGGCTGCTTGCTGCGCCAAACCCAGACTGTCTCCGACATAATCACCTATTTCTTGGATTTCAGGCGTCTGATAGTAATGGGCGAGAATTACCGCATTTTTTTCTTTTTTGAGTTTAAGTATTTCCTCAGTCAGCCAAATATCGGTAGGTGGTGAGACCCTAATTGATTTCATATTCTTAATAGTTCGAGCAAAACTATAGACTGAACAGTTTAAATGTCAAGAAATAAATGAAAAAGGGTAATTTTTCTGTATATTTTTTGTTGTAAAAGAATATTTGATCAAAAATTCAGGTCATTATTCGCAGGTCATTAACTCATCAAAATCGATGCCCATCGCACGTGCTTGATTCCAATCTTTCTTTGATTTCGCCAAATCCCCAAGCATACAATATGCAGTTCCTCTGTTGAGATACAATTCCGCCACTAATGGGGCTAATTCAAGGGCGTTGCTGAAGGCTTCTATTGCCAACTCCGGGGCCTGTCCTACCAAATAGATAAATCCTAATTGCTGATAGGCTTCTGCATAACTTGGCCGCAAGTTGATGGCCTTTTTTAAATCATCAACCGCAAGTTTAGTAAAGTCAAGACCATGATAACTTAAGCCTCTCAAATAATAACTTTCGGCATGTAAAGGATCGATTTCAACAGCTTTATTGAAAATTTTAATTGCCTCTTCATATTTTCCCGCTTCATATTGATCGAAACCACGATCCAATAGATTTTCGACGGATTGAAATAACAGTAAAATAGAGATTAATAGCATTTTTATTTTATTAAAAAGAGAATTTATGAGCTATTATTTTTTAGAAATAATTGTAATAAAATGCATTATGGACTTGCCTACGATTTCCGGAGAGTCAGTTAAGCTACTTTGCTAATGTAATTTAATTTTTCGATACCATGGACCTGCCAAATCGATTTTTGTTTGTTTGCACTATGGATTCTTC
>JABMNK010000051.1 GCA_013204595.1 Flammeovirgaceae bacterium | reverse complement strand
GTCTAGAATATCCATAGTTTCCTCAATTTGATTTTCAGAAACATCGTAGACGTAAATTTCATTCCATGGGGCTTTTACATTAAATCCGGGACCAAATATATTTTGCTTATCTAAGCCTCCGCTAAATTTCTTGAACATAACAGCTCTTTCCGTCGCTTGAATAGTAAAAAAAATACTATTTGATATCGAGAAAAGAATCACAAATGAAATCCCTAAAATGACTAAGAAGGGCAAATATTTTCGATTATCCATAATTTTTTTATTTTGAATGACAAATATACACAGTAGAACGTACAACTGTAATTAGAATATTTACTTTTGATGATTAATATTGCATGACCCCTCATAAATCCCAATGATTTTTAAAACAGATACAAATTATTCTCTATCATTTAAATCTATATTTATATGAATGAAATCTTCAATAAGGTTCGTTATAAACTCGGTAAGCCGTATAATGATCTCTCTTTTTTATTAGAGGCGTTGCATGAGGTTTTAATTGAAAATGGAGAAATTGAAATAGCCGAATTTATTCCATGGATTAAAGATCAAAAAGATTCCATAAAAGAAATCACACCCACTCAATTGCAGTTATACTCACTTATTTTTCAATTAATTAATTTGGTGGAGATCAATGGTGCAGTACAAAACCGTAGGAGAAAAGAGAGTTTAGATCTTTCAGGTGTGAATGGTTTATGGGCATCAAATATTAAAGAACTTCAAACGGCGGGGATATCAAATAAGGAAATTTTACAATCACTTAGGGATGTACATGTGGAGCCTGTCTTAACGGCACACCCAACGGAGGCCAAGCGTGCGACGGTACTGGAGCATCATAGGGAACTTTATTTGTTCATTGTTCAGAGAGAAAACACTATGTTTAATACCCACGAACAGGGAAATATTAGGCATAATATAAAACAAGTATTGTTTAGACTTTGGAAAACGGGAGAAATTTACTTGCAAAAACCTGATATAGCTTCTGAGTTAAGAAACATCACCCACTATTTAGTTAATGTTTTCCCGGAGGTTATTTCAATTTTAGACAGAAGATTGGGTCAAGCTTGCCAAGATCAGGGTTTTGAAGTTGATTATATCACGAAAAATCAAGCCTTTCCACAAATTAGCTTTGGTAATTGGGTGGGGGGAGACAGAGATGGTCACCCGTTGGTGACTAGTGAAGTAACTCAAAACACACTCTTGCACCTTAGACTTAATGCTTTCGTGGTAATCAGGAGAAAGTTGATTCATCTCGGTCAAAGATTAAGTTTTGCCTATCAGCTTGAGCGTGCTAGCATAGGCTTTCAAAGGCGTATTAACGAGATGCTGTTGGAACAAGAAGGATTAGGTGAAAAAATAATTCAGCGTAATGTAGGAGAGGTTTTTAGACAGTTTGTGAGTTTGATGACTGCTAAATTACCAGTAGATACCAAACGAGAACACGCTACGGAACTAGCGGAGCACAAGGGCTCCTATATGTATGCTTCGGACCTGGAAGATGACCTCACACTCCTTCAAAATGAATTAATCTTATTCGGTGCGGCTTCAACGGCCTACGATGACCTCATTACCACATTGAGAATTGTGAAAACATTTGGTTTCCATCTAGCCGCTTTAGATATCCGTCAAAACAGTAGTTTTCATGATCAAGCGATGGACCAATTGCTAGAAGCATCTTTGGCAGAGCGAACTAATTTTTCAGAATGGTCTGAGGAAGAGCGACTTGTATTTTTGAATAAAGAGTTGTCTACCGCGAGATTATTTACCCATGCCAAAACAGAATTAAAGGAACATGCCAAAACAGTACTTGATTGTTATCGGGTAGTTGAGGCAAATACAAGTTTATATGGCATGAAGGCCATTGGCTCCTTCATTGTCAGTATGACACGCTCTTTGTCCGATCTTCTGGTGGTATATGTTTTGGCGCGCGAGGCAGGACTTACCAGAATGACTCCTAGGGGATTGGTTAGTAAAGTACCGATTGTACCATTGTTTGAAACAATTGGTGATTTGGAAAAAGCCCCTGAAATTTTGCAGGGATTTCTGGCGCATCCATTCACGATAAGATCATTGAAAGAACTGAATATTGGAAATAAGGAGCTGGTACAACAAGTCATGGTAGGCTATAGTGATAGCAACAAAGATGGTGGCATCATGGCGAGTCAGTGGAATTTGTATAAAGCGCAGTTTAATTTGAGTAAAATCGGGGAAAACAATTCAATAAGAATTAGATTTTTCCATGGAAAGGGGGGATCGATAAGTAGGGGATCTGGTCCGACACATTATTTTATTGATGCTCTGGCTGATGGTGCTCTGAATGGAGATATCAGGTTGACTGAGCAAGGTGAGACCATTGCACAAAAATACGCGAACAAGGTCAATGCTGCTTATAATTTAGAATTATTGGCGGCCAATACACTTTCAAAGACCATTTTCGATAAACATAAAGCACGTGCCTTTCATCCCCAATCTAAAATACTAGAAACTTTGTCTGCTTCTTCTCAGAAGACCTATGAGGATATGATTCATGAAGAGGGGTTTATGGAGTTCTTTCGACAGGCCACGCCCATAGATGCCATTGAAACGAGTAAAATAGGATCAAGGCCAGCTAAAAGGACAGGTGCCAATTCACTAGCTGACTTACGGGCCATTCCATGGGTTTTTTCTTGGAGTCAATGTCGGTTTTACATGACCAGTTGGTACGGAATAGGTACGGCATTGGATCAATTAGAGTCAAATTCTGCTTTTGAATACGCAGCTTTCAAAAGCGCAATGAAAAACGATCCATTTATAAGATATGTTTTCACTAATATAGATACGAGCATAGCTGCTACTGATGAAGTCATTATGCTTAAGTATGCCCAATTAGTCCAAAATAAAGAAGTTAGGAACAAGTTTACCTCGTTATTTATCAATGAGTTAAAACGAGTTAAATATCATTTCAGTCAATTATTAGATCTAAACATAGAGCAAAGAAGGGTGAATCATTATTATTCAAACATGCTTAGAGGATCTTTAATGGATCCTTTACATGATTTGCAAATTACTTTATTAAAGAAATGGCGGAAAGAGCAAATAAACGATCCCAACTTAGCCTTAAAGACTCAATCAGAAATAATGCTTTCAATAAATGCACTTGCTAGCGCAATGAGAAATACCGGTTAATAAATCATTCAAAAATCACCATTTTTTCATTGTCATACCAGCCTTTGTACATGTCTTGATGGATTTTTTCGACTCGATTTCTTTTTACTTTTAACGTTGGGGTAAGTAGTCCGTTGTCGATGGTCCAGTCTTCCTTCATGATCACTACTTTTTGAACTTTGGCAACACTTTCTAGTTTTGGATTGAGTTCATTGACTGTTTGACTTAGGCTGGCTGCGATTTCAATTTCACTTTTATTTTTTGCGTTTTGAGAAAGCACCACTAAAGCAATGGGTTGTGGAATACCCATACCCACGATACATACTTGATCGAGATCTGTGTTTCGCATCAATTCCATCTCTATTGGTGCTGGTGAAATGTATTTTCCTTTATCGGTTTTGAATTGATCTTTTATTCTTCCAGTAATGATCAAATAGCCCTCATGGTCATATTCACCTATGTCTCCTGTTCTTAAAAAGCCATCTTCAGTAAACATATCTTTCGTCATTGCAGGCTCTTTATAGTAGCCCAGCATCAGGCAATCACTTTTGATTAATATTTCATCCTCAGAAGAAAATTTAATTTGTACTCCAGGAAGGGGTTTTCCAACCGTTCCGAATTTGTTCTGACCTGGATAATTAAAATGGCTCAGTACACAATCTTCCGTCATGCCATAGGCTTGACAAATCTCAATACCCAATTTATGATACCATTCAAGTTGACTAAGAGCAATTGGAGCAGCTCCTGTAAAGATATTAATAGCCTTACTTAGTCCAAGTTTCGCCTTTATTTTTTTCTTAAAAAACGAACTTATTATCGGGATAGATAGTATTAAGTCAAGTTTTTTTTGCGGGATCTTACTCAAAATACCTTCTTGAAATTTGGTCCAAATCCTAGGAACTGCAAAAAACATATTAGGTTGTGTATTACTTAGGTCATCCGAAAAAGTTTCTAATGAATATGGAAAGGTAAAACTCCCACCAATAAACAAACCAAACATTTCAATACCGATACGTTCGGCAATATGGGTTAGGGGCAAGTAGGAAAAGAACTTAGGGGTTTCGCTGCGATAGCCAAAAACGTCAATGGCGGTATTGGTCACTTTACTAAAAGAGCCCACCTTGTGCATAACACCTTTTGGTGCACCCGTCGTACCTGAAGTATACATAATGGTCAGTAGCTCTTCCGGTTGCTGATCCGGGAGTACGTCTAAAGGTGCATTTTGATCAACAAAATCTTCCCAGCTCAGTTCTTCGTTTATATGGTATGCCTTAATCCCAATTCTTAAACAAGCAGTGACCCCAGGCTTTTGGGCAGCATAATCATCTAGTTTGCCAATTATCACTGCCTTAGTTTCACTATGTACAATTATTTCATCAATAGACTGCGCGGAAATCGTTGGATATATGGGAACAGAGACATATCCTGCCATTTGAATGGCTAAATCAGCCATGATCCAATGACTACAATTTTTGGAGAGCAGCGCTATTTTACTTTTAGGTTTATAGCCCAAGTCAATCAATCCATTGGCTATTTTACGGATTTCAATACCCGCCTCTCGATAGGTGATATGATGGACGCTGTCCTCGAACGGCTGATGAAATAAGAATTTATCAGGTTTATTGGCTTCCCAATAGGTAAATGCGGACAAAGGAGAAGGAAAATGCATAGTTGTTAGAGGTATGTTTTCGATTATAATATCAATAATTTTGGTGATTCAGCCAAAAAAAAAGTGATTTAAAAAATATAAAAAGCCAAAAAGTCCAAAAATAAGCTCTATTTTCATCTTTAATTGAATATTTTCTAGAATAAAAAGTTCTGCTCAATTGATTTCATTAACTTTGCGGTTCATTTAAAAAAATCCCCATTGAGTACTTTCAGTAGCTTAGGACTATCCAATTCATTAATTGAAGTTCTTAAAAATCTCGGATTCGAGACACCAACACCAGTTCAAGAACAGTCTATTCCCTTACTGCTTAATAAGGAGCCTATTGATTTTATTGGATTAGCCCAAACAGGCACAGGTAAAACTGCCGCATTCGGACTACCTTTAATAGACCTGATTGATCAAAGTGAAAAATCAGTTCAAGCGTTGATTTTGGCACCTACAAGAGAATTGGTGCAGCAAACAGCAAAGCAAATCTCTCAATTCGCAGCTAATATTAAAGCCATAAATGTCGAGGTTGTATTTGGAGGCGCCGCCATTACGAATCAAATCATGGCACTTAAAAAGCCTACCCAAATAGTTGTGGCAACACCTGGTCGTTTAATTGATCTAATCAAGCGAAAGGCGATAAAACTGAGTCACGTTCAATATGTTGTTCTCGACGAAGCTGACGAAATGCTCAACATGGGGTTTAAAGAGGACATTGATGAAATATTATCATTTACCCCAGAACACAGAGTGACTTGGTTGTTTTCAGCAACGATGCCCAAAGAAATTAGAAGAATTGTCACCAAATACATGAAAACTCCAGTGGAGGTTTCCATTAACGCTGAGGAGCGAAGCAATAAAGACATCAGTCACAAGTACGTGATTACAAAGACGAGCAATAAAGTACCTGCGATAAGACGGTTTATGGATATTCAGCCTGACATGAGGGGAATCTTGTTTTGTCGAACCAAGAGGGAGACCCAAGAAATCGCTGATGATTTAGGTAATTTGGGTTATGGAGTAGAAGCCTTGCATGGCGATTTATCTCAAGGACAAAGAGATGCGGTAATGAAGCGGTTTAAAACGCGATCAATGCAATTGCTCATTGCTACGGATGTAGCGGCTAGAGGCATTGACGTAAATGACCTCACCCATGTGTTACATCACACCTTGCCAGATCAATTAGAGAGTTATACGCACAGAAGTGGTAGAACTGGTCGAGCCGGTAAAAAAGGCATATCTATCGCTTTTATAGGTGCAAAAGACGGTAGAAGAATCACCGAATTAGAAAAAAAAATTAATATTAAATTTGATAGAATTGACGTTCCTGCACTTGAGGAATTAAAATCGCGTAGGATCAATAATTGGGCAAATTTAATCATCAATACAGCCGTCGATGATCAGGCAGATCGAATATTAGGAGAACTCCAAGGGCAATTTGACCATTTAGACAAGAATGACATTCTTAAAAGACTGATTACCACACAATTGGATCACTTGATGATTCAAGGTGTAAGTGATTCAGATTTGAATGAGACCTCTGGAGGTAACTCTGAGAAAAGAAATGTGGGTGCTTTTAATCGCTATTTCGTAAATATTGGTACCATTGATGGTATGACCAAAGAGGATTTAGTTCATTTTCTTTCTGACATATCAAAGGTGAAGAGAAAGTTCTTTGGAGACATTACGATTCAGAAAAATTGCGCCTATTTCGATGTTGACGTCAATCAAGATCTTAAATTAGAAGAAAGCTTCGTTGGTGTGGAAATTGAAGGGCGTGATATCCGGGTCAACAGAGACGAACAAGCTAGAAAAACCTCAAGCCCATCCAATTTCAGGAAGAAAAACTTCCGTGAAAGTAAAAGACCGATAAAAAAAGAACATCGCAAAGGAGGCAGCCGCCGCCGTATTTAAATCATATATAATTACAAAAAAAAACACCCTAATTCGTTAGGGTGTTTTTTTTTGTAAAGATTTCATTTGACAATTATGAAACGATAGAGAATGAAATTATTTTTATTTTAGCCAATGTATGGACTGCCGAGTTAATTATTGATAGGGTTTTTACATTCTAATGTTAACTTAATATTATGTGATATTGCTCTTCTAATGCGTTGAGACGGTATACTAGCAAATTTTTTATATAAAATTGATCTTATGTTAAATTAATATTATCTTAGTGTTAATAAAAGAAATATTAATGCTCAAGAATATTGTTTCATCTTTTTTTATTGTTTTATGTATCGCCCGGGGCTTTGCATTTTCAGTGATGGATAATGTGGGTAATGGCAATAAGTCTGCATTGGAGCGTGCCATCATTTCTGATCATCTCAATCAAATCAGTCATGAGGTACTTGATTACCTGATTTTGATTGGAGATGGGACTAGTTTCGATGAAGACAAGACTGAAATTAAGGCATTTATGACCCAGTTAGAGCAAAGAAGGCCGCGGTTTAAGACAGATGCCAAATTTCTAGAGTATGTATTTTACAAGGTCCACCAAAAATATTTGAAGCGATATGAAAAGTTAACTAGTTTTTCAGATATCGTCGAGCGAGGCAGGTATAATTGCCTTACAGCGACAGCTTATTACGCCATCATTTTGGATCATTTTGGATACCATTATGAATTGATTGAAATGCCGCATCATATCTATTTAAAGTTAGCTTTAGACACACATGATCTATTGATTGAATCAACCGACCCATTGAATGGATTCATCACAGATCCAAATGAAATAAAGTTAAAGCTAACTTCTTATTTAGATCACGGTTTAAATGCGGATCGGGCTTATTCATTTGCTAATTTTCAAAGAATAGATCTTTATCAATTAATTGGTTTGCACTACTACAATTTGGCTATTAAGTCTTATAATCTTCGTGATTATAAAAATGCCTATATGGCTGTTAATAAAGGATTAATTTTTCATAAGTCAGACAAAATGTTAGAATTGTTGAACGCTGTTTTGCAGGCGAGTTCATTACCCTTATCCGATCAATTGATTATTTTACAACAGATTAAAATCAGTTAAATAAATTTTAAATTATTAATAATCAACACTTCATATTGATATATTAAAGTTTACATTTATGTATAGACTGGAATTAAAAGTCTCTTTCATGAATTATCTCAAAGAGCATAAATAGTATTTTACTGTGGATATCTACATGGATATAACTTTGATGTGATCCAATGATCTATCTTTGCTGAATAGATCTCTATGAAATTTTCTAGATATAATATCGATCCTATTATTAAGGATAATATTGAAGCTCAGGGCTTTAAGAAGCCAACGGACATTCAATTCAAATCCATACCCCATATTCTAAATGGAGAGGATGTCTTAGCCATAGCACAAACGGGTACAGGAAAAACCGCGGCTTTTGCTATCCCCATACTTCATTTGGTCATTGCAAATCGAAAAAGGACCAAGGGTACCAAGGCGTTGATTTTGGCCCCAACGCATGAATTGGCCCTTCAAACGACCAAAGCCTTTTTAACTTTTGCGCAAGGTACGGCTGTACGAGTTGTATGCGTATACGGTGGGGTAAGTCAAGATGAGCAAATAGCACAATTACAGGCAGGAGCAGACGTCATTATAGCTACACCAGGAAGGATGTTTGATCTGATTAGTCAAGGAGCCATCAATCTTAATGAACTGGAAATATTAGTCCTCGATGAGGCCGATCATATGTTAGATCTTGGCTTCATTAAAGATATCAATGACCTGATTAAGAAACTACCATCAAAAAGACAAACCCTCTTTTTTTCTGCAACCATTGATCGAGAAATAAAGAAATTAGCCTATTCAATGGTTAATAGACCTATACGAATTCAGATTTCGCCAAGTAATACGGTCGCCAAAAATGTATCTCATGGTGTTGCATTTATCGAGATGGATCACAAACGATTTTTTCTGGAATCGTTTATCAAAAAATATCCAGCTGCTAAATTATTGATTTTTGTTCGAACAAAAGTTCGCGCTGAACGTGTCAAGAATGCCCTTGATCGTGTTGAAATTGAATCGGCTACCCTTCATGGTGATATGGAGCAAAATGAAAGAGAAGACATATCAAATCAATTTAGAGAAGGAACATTGAAAATTCTTATTACTACTGATTTGAGCGCACGAGGGGTAGATATTCCAAATGTAGATTTTGTGGTAAATTATGATTTACCAGAATCGAGTGAAATTTATGTACATCGAGTAGGTCGCACGGGAAGAGCGGCACATAAAGGAACGGCCATTTCTTTTTGTAGCCCTGAAGAGCGAGAATTACTTGACTATATTCAAGAAAACTTAGCTACTAAAATAGAAACGCTCAGTATTGATAATGATACCTATTTGGAAACTTTAAATCTTGAATTAGAGGCAAAAAATGATTGGAAATCCTTGATTAAGGCCAATGAAGTTGCGTTAGCGCAAAAAAGGAAAGGCAAGTTTAAGAATCAGCGAAAAAACAAATAATTATTTATTTTTAAAAAGATGAATTGCAGTTGTTTGAATTGTAATCTTTTGTGATAATATTGCTCGCATTAGACATTACTTAAAGGTTTATAGAGAGATACTTTAGGAAATGAAGGCGATTTTATTGCCATTAGGCTTTAAGATGTTGTCTATAGCGATTTAACAGTAATTCAAAAATCAGTATCTATAGACTTAAATTTTTTGGAACCACTTTAAGCATTTAAATGTTTAAAAAATAACTATAACTAATGATCAGTCAAGAACAATTTATCAATTTGCCAAAATATGAAAAAGATCCTGCAAAAGATAAGGTTATAGGTCAACTTGAGCAATTTGGCATTCATATAATCATCAAAGAAGAAGGGCAGTTATATAAAAAACGTGTCAATTATGATAGTCATTTTTTAAAGGAGACGCCTAAATTTGAACTCCTTGATAGTGAGGATATGATCAAAAGTTGGCAATACCAAAATGTAGATCCTGCGCGCCGAGAATAACTGCGCAATTCGTTTATTTGCCAATAGGTAAGGTCCACAGTTTGATTTTTAGACGGTTTTCGTGGGGTCTCTGAAATACGCTAGATGAAGGTTCAAATAGGTCTTGTTTACAGGAACGTAGCCGTCGTCTCCCTTATTGCTGTTCTTTACTCGATTTATTGGATCATTTCTACCTTCAAATAAATAATCTCTATGGGGTATTTTGTAAATTGCGTGCGTTACATTGTAACGTTTTCACCCTTATAATACAATGAAGTCAGAGCCTATTCAAAAGCTTCGCATTGGAAATGCATACCTTCTAGAAAACACGTCAGACGTTGTTGGAGAATTCATTCAGATTGATGGGGAACGTCTCTATAAAATCAGGAATTATGACCTCATGGAATCTTTTTTTATGAGTCTGGTAAGTCATTCTGATCATTGGATGTTTTTGTCAAGTACGGGGGGGATGTCTGCGGGTAGAAAAAATGAGCAATCCGCATTGTTTCCTTATTACACGGATGATAAAATAACTGAAGGATTCGACAGTACCGGAAGTAAGAGCATTTTTCATGTCCTTAAAGATGGTGAAAAGTATTTATGGGAACCTTTTTCGGATGATTTGAAAGGTATTTGGAGGATTAATAGAAATTTATATAAGAACGAAACAGGTAATTAGATTCTTTTTGAGGAAGTCAATGAAGACCTAAATTTGACTTTTCATTATTCTTGGCAGTTTTCAGAAAAGTTTGGATTCGTTAAAAAGTCGCACTTAGAAAATCTTAGTACAGATCGGATCACCATAAGGGTATTGGATGGGATACAAAATATATTACCTTATGGTATATCTAGTAATTTACAGCTTGAGCGTAGCAACCTTACCAATGCCTATAAGAAAAATGAGTTAGAGTTCGCCACAGGCCTTGGTTTGTATCTTCTCAGTGCGATGATTGTCGATAAGGCGGAACCAAGCGAGTCACTTAAAGCGACTACTGTTTGGTCATATGGTTTAGAATCCAAAGTTAAATTGATTTCTAGTCGTCAATTGGATCATTTTCGATTGGGTCAGAACATTGAACCTGAGCAAGAATTAAGAGCATGGCCTGGTGCCTATTTCCTAATGGAGGATATTGTTTTAGAAGCACATGGATCTAAAAAGTGGGGTGTTATTTCAGAACTAAACCAAGACCACACGGCCATTGTTGGATTAAATTATAGGTTATCTAATACCAAAGATGAATTAATCGCTGAATTAGCACATGACTTGAAGCAGGGCCAAAGGGAGCTACGAAAGCTTGTCGGAATGTCCGATGGACTTCAATGCACATCGGATCAGTCAAGTGTAGCTAGGCATTTCAGCAATGTGCTCTTTAACATCATGCGTGGGGGGATATTTGATAATCAATATCATATTGAACTCAAGGATTTAAAGGGATATCTCGCCCAATCAAATAGGATAGTTTCTAAAATTCAATCAAAATTTTTATCTCAATTACCCGATAGGATATCAAATCATGAACTGATTGAACGAGTCAGAGGGACTAATGATCTTGATTTAATTCGTATTTGCGTTGAATACCTTCCCTTGTTCTTTAGCAGGCGACATGGAGATCCGAGTAGACCTTGGAATAAATTCTCTATTGAAACCAAAAACCCTAATGGTAGCAGGAAGCATTATTATGAAGGTAATTGGAGAGATATCTTTCAGAATTGGGAAGCATTGGGTCGGTCTTTCCCTCGTTATATACATTCAATGATTACTAAATTCTTGAATGCCTCGACCATTGATGGCTACAATCCTTACAAAATAACAAGTCTTGGAATAGATTGGGAGATTATTGAACCTGACGACCCGTGGTCATTTATCGGGTATTGGGGGGATCATCAAATAATTTATTTGCTTAAGCTACTGGAATTGGCTCAAGCACATAATCAACAAACGTTATCAGAGTTATTGGTCGAGCGGATATATGTGTATGCAAATGTGCCCTATAGGATCAAATCTTACGAAGAGATTGTCTTTAATCCGCAAGATACGATTCATTTTGATCACCTTGAGGCGCAAGTGATTTCAGAACGTATCACATTGTTGGGTTTGGACGGGAAGCTGGTGTTGGATAGTAAAAACACACCCATTCGATGTAACCTTACCGAGAAACTCGTCATAACCTTACTCACTAAGCTCACCAATTTTATTCCTGGTGCTGGGATTTGGCTAAATACACAACGACCCGAATGGAATGATGCTAATAATGCGTTAGTAGGTAATGGCGCCTCGATGGTTACTCTTAATTATATGCGCCGATATGTAGTTTTTTTAATGGATTTGTACCAAGAGCAACATCACCATGAATATGAGGTAAATCACTTTTTAAAGGTTCTATTTGATGAGATAAACCAAATATTGGTAACGTATGAAGGATTGCTAAAGGTGGCCCTGACCAATAGAAATCGCAAAGATATTGTAGATGAGTTAGGGAAATCAGGCGCTTCCTATCGACAAGCTGTATATGCTCAGAGGGACCTAAGATCTTCCCTAATCGACAGAAACGACCTTATGGGTTTTTTAGGTTTGACGATGAAATATTTAGATCACTCTATTTTGGAAAATAGGAGAGCAGATGGCCTTTACCATTCTTATAATTTAATAAGTATGGATTCGGAAGAGATAAAAGTGGATCGTCTGTATGAAATGCTTGAAGGTCAAGTGGCAGTATTATCCTCAGGATTATTGAATCCTCGGGAGTCTTTAGAGCTCTTGGAAGGTCTTCATAAAAGCAGTATCTATAGGCAGAATCAATCAAGTTATATGCTATATCCTGACCGTTTATTGCCTCGTTTTTTAGATAAAAATACAATTCCTAGGGTATTCATTGATAAGTCAACTCTTGCAAAGAAATTGATACGAAATGGTCATCTCAATTTGCTCCTAAAAGATATTGAGGGTAACTGTCATTTTGCAGGAACCTTCAAAAATGTTAATGATTTAAAAGAAGCTCTTGAGCAGTTAAAAGCTACCGAATATGGGGATTTGGTAGCCAGAGAATACGATTCTTATGTAGAAGTCTTTGAGAGTATGTTTCATCATAAGGCCTTTACTGGAAGATCTGGAACGTTTTTTGGATATGAAGGATTGGGAAGTATTTACTGGCATATGGTTTCAAAGTTATTGTTAGCCACCCAAGAAGTATTATTAAGTATGCCTATCATAACTACTCAGGATCGTCAAACTCAAAAAAAACTGATTAATCATTATTATCAGATTAGGGCAGGTATTGGTATTGATAAATCACCGAACCAATACGGTGCCTTTCCAACAGATCCCTATTCACATACGCCGGCACATAAAGGGGTTCAGCAACCTGGTATGACGGGCCAAGTCAAAGAGGATATATTGAATAGATGGGCTGAGTTGGGTATCGGTATTAAGAAAGGAATCCTATCTTTCAAACCTATTTTATTACGTCAAATAGAATTCCTGAAGAATGATGAGGTTTTTGAGTATTTTGATCTTACCGGGAACGTGCAGAAATTAAATTTGTCCCAAAACGAATTAGCCTTTACTTATTGCCAAGTACCTGTCATTTATAAAGTAGCTTCATTTTCTAAGATCAAAGTTGTTTTAAAGGGGGCGGTGTTGGATATAGAAGGTTCTGAATTAAACGCAGCCTTATCGACATCAATTTTTTCTAGGGAGGGTAGCATAGATCATATTGTAGTGGGTATCGGACCCAAATGACTACATCAGTTATATCCAATAAGATCTATGAATCTACGCTCGTGAGATAGTACATGATTAAATAAGAGCTATGAGGGGTATTTTTTTCTTTACATTTTTAATAATCTCGAACATCAGTTGGGCTCAAAACGGGTCAATTCGTGGGATGGTTCGAGATGCCATAAGCAATGAAAAGTTGCCCTATGCTAGTATTTCGTTGGTTGATTTTTCTAATGGAACCGTGTCAAATGGAAATGGGGCGTACGTATTGGATTTGGCGCAAATAAGTTCTTTTGATACCCTACTGGTGAGCTATATGGGCTATGAGACTTCAATCTTCCCTGTTGCGATTTTAATGAAAGATAGTGATCTCTATCTAAAGCCGGCAGCTATTAACTTATCGGACCTTCCCATTTATTCGAGAGACTTAGAAGTAAAGGATATTCTGGTATTGATTATAAAGAATTTCAGTAGAAACTATCCTAAAAAAAATCATCATCAGCGTATTTTTTATCATCGATATAGTACCACACCTTTTAACAAGGAAAATGAGATAATTTTGAAAAAATCTAATTTTGAAAACATCGACAAAAATTCGGTAGCAAAGATAGTTGAGATGATTCCTGATGATATCGTCCAATATCAAGATGCCATTATAGACAAGTATTCTTTTGGAGATTCAATAAAATTAGTACCAATAGAGGGTATTTCATTGGAGGAAAATTCAAATAAGGATCTTGAAACACAAATAAAGGAAAAATTTAAAAGTTTCTCTGATGCTATAGAAAATAGCTTATTGGATGAAGATATTTATTACAAAATTGGTAGCGGTATTTTTTCTGGAAAAATTGATTCTGACGATCAAAACTTGGAGGAAGAGGATCAAAATGATTCGGAAGATTCTCTTTATTTTCTCGTGACGACTAGATATTTAAAGTATGATATTAAGAATCTGATGACCGTTGCTGCAGATATTGATTCCAAGGATTGGGAGTTTGTCAAGAGTCCGCGTAATTATAACTATTCAAAAGAACTTACCTTATTCAATAATGCCTGGGTTTATAAAATAGTATTTCAACCTAAAGAGAAAGGATTATATGAGGGTGTAATGTATGTTTCAGTTGATAATTATGCGATCTTGGAATTAGATTTTAACTATGCGCTAGGGAAAAATAGTCAAAATTTCAACCTACTTGGTGTTAGTCATTCGCTAAAATATAAAGGCGCAAGAGTAATCTATCAAAAAGGACCTCAGGGATATTTTGTGAAGTATATAAATGCGGAAAAAAATGAATTTTTTTCGCTTGATAGAAATATCTTCCTGGTTAAAAAGGGAAAGAGGTTTCTATTTGATAAAGAGCTGAATAAGGTGAAGTTGGCTTTAGATATGAGTTTTGACACTAATAGTTCTTGGGAACTATTAGTGATTAATGACCAATTGCTTGAACAGCAGCCCTTCGAGGATATTGAAGAGCCAAAATTCATGAAGTTTAAAAAGGAGTTCATTTATGATCCTAAGATGTGGGAAAATCCGTCTGTGATTGTACCCAACGAGGAGCTTCAAAAGTATAAACGATCTCAGTAATTTTACTAGATTGTGTTCGCATCTATAATTGGCTTATGTATATCAGTTGGTATTTTATTATCAATTCGGCATTAATCCTGCTGCTGTTATTCCTGGGATATCAATATTTGGAATCCCATTGGTCTTACAAAATCAATAAACCGTTTGCATGGGAGCAAGCGATAGCCAATAACTTAGTGGATCCAAGGTTAACCAAATTGGAACGTACTTTTCGAGATCGTGTAAGATTTTATAATCTATGGTTCCAAATAGAACGGCTAAAAAGAAATAAGATTAAAGGGGCCTTTGCCGAACTTGGTGTACATCAAGGTAATACGGCAAAAGCGATTCATTTGATGGATCAAACACGTCCATTCTTTCTTTTCGATACTTTTAAAGGATTTGACGAACGAGACTTGGAAAAAGAGCAAAAGGCCGATCATAAATATTCAACTACCAATTTTGCAGATACAGATATTGAACAAGTTCGGCTTTATGTTGGTGGAAATGAAAATATTATTTTTAGAGAAGGGTATTTTCCAGAAACTACTTTTGGGCTTGAGAATCAACTTTTCGCACTGGTTCATCTTGATGCTGATTTATACGTTCCAACGCTTGAAGCGCTGAACTTTTTTTATCCAAGGTTAAGTGGAGAAGGGGTGATTATCATACATGACTATAACCACAATTGGGATGGGATTCCCTTGGCAGTGAATGACTTTATTGATAAAATCCCTGAATCGTTAATAGCGATAACGGATTGGCAAGGGTCAGTGATGATTATAAAAAATTCCTAATTTTTATTTTGTTTCTTATCTAAAATTACTTTTTGCCATGACGTTATGAGTTGAATGAACCAATGAGCGTGAAAGGTCCGATAACATATAAGCCTGATTTCCTAGTGGAAATAATCCTTTATTTGTAGCTAAATGACAACTGTTGACCAGAGGATTTTTATTCTTTTTGATACTTTTTGAGTGTCTTTTTGACTTACTAGCAAAAATATCAATCGAGTGCCTAAGGACCTTTTCATAGAGGATGAAGTTTCTCCTAAATTCATATCACCCTAATTAAGTCAGCTAATATATGGTTTCATCTGACTAAAACCGAGATAGTAAAATCTTTTTAGTGACCTTTTTTTTAAAAAAAAATAGAAGAATGACCAGTTCACAGCGAAAGATGCTAGTTTATGTTCAATAGGTAATACTACGCTGCTGAAGCTGCAAATATTCTCACTGACCGGGGTGTTTTGTTAAACTCCACCATTAATTTTGTCAAGCTTTAATCTATTAATTTATTTTCATTAATGATATCATACAAATATTTATATTTTGGCCTAGTTATGGGTGTTTTAGTTTTTTTTGCAGGTTGCAAAGAAGATAAACCTACGGTTGAAATTCAACAATTCACATTGACGATCTCCTATGGACCCATTGAGGCAGGAGAAGCATCACCAGCAGGTGGGGATTATGATGCTGGAACGGTTGTGATACTTACCGCAACGCCCAACACTTATTACCGCTTTAAGGGTTGGACTGGTGATGCAATAAGCGACACTAATCCGATATCCATCACAATGGATGCCAATAAGAGCGTAGAGGTTATTTTTGAATTCATTGATTCAGATAACGATAGGATTCCTGATGAGTTAGATCAATGTGAAAATACGCCTCAGGGAGCGGTGGTCAATGAATTGGGTTGTGAAGTTCAGATTACATATTCCAATATTCTATTAATTGTAGCGGATGACATAGGTAATGATATGCTGGCAGGGTTTAACGATTTTGAGGTGAATGCGAGGACACCTACACTTGATAGTCTAAGGGCCTCTGGAATTTCCTTTACCAATGTATGGGCAAGTCCTATTTGTTCCCCAACTCGAGCTGGCCTGATATCGGGTCAATACGGTTTTCGAACTGGGGTGCTCAATGCGGGAGACCAATTGGATGAAAATACTCGTTCTATTCAGCAAAGAATCAATGTGGATTTTCCTGACACTTATCAGCATGGAATTATTGGTAAATGGCATTTAAGTGGTCAACCTACGATTAGGGACCATCCTTATAGTTTTGGATTTGACTATTTTGCTGGAGTAATTGGCGGGTCAGTAGGAAGTTATACCGATTATAGTCTTATTTTTGATAAACAGGTAAATAGAGAGGATACTTATGCAACTCAAAAATTCACTGAACTTGCCACCGATTGGATCGCAGTGCAAGATCAACCTTGGTTTTTATGGATGACTCACGTGGCGCCTCATACCCCTTATGAAATACCTCCTATGGGCACTTATACCCAAGCATCGCTTAGTGACGATTTCGGCAAGTACCTAGCGAGTATTGAAGCACTTGATTATTATATCAATGACTTGATTACGCAAATGGATGAAGAAACCAAAGCGAATACTTTGTTCATATTCATTGGTGATAATGGTACCGAAAATAGTCTTCTTAGAGGATATTCAGACGAACATGGAAAAGGAACGCTCTATGAAGGTGGTGTAAGAGTTCCCATGATCATCTCTGGGCCAAATGTCACCAGAAGTGGTGTGGTAGATAATAGCATGATTCAAAGCTTGGATCTACCTGGATTCATCCTAAATTATATAGGAGGGGAAGCTACTTTTGAAGATAGTCAAAGTTTTTTACCCTTACTGACTGCGTCTGGTAGTCATAGGTCTTATTTGTATTCAGAGTCTGTTAATTCAAATAATAGTGCATATGCAGTTAAAAATGATTTTTATAAGTTCTGGGTCAAGAATAATCGAGAAGAATTTTATTATCATGGCGAGAATCTTCTCGAAAATGAAGACTTGTTAAAGTCGGACTTAACCGTTGATCAACAAAACCAGTTAGATTCATTACGCAATTTTGTAACTACCCTCAAAAATGAATAAGTAATTAAATCTTTGCTATTTAGCTATTCCCGGTAAATTTTTAGGTTGCGTCGCTGGGTCATTGTAGTTAATTCCTTTTTTATTTCTAGGCCAAATTTCGTCAAGATTATCGGCGTTGTAAAGTCTTCCATTCTTCATGACGTATTGTAGGGTATTGCTATTACGAATGTTTTCTAGTGGATTTTCATTTAAAATATTAATATCCGCCAATTTCCCTACGGCTAAGGAACCCAAATCTCCATCCAAACCTAATGCTTGTGCACCTAAAATAGTAGCGACACGCAATGCATTTAAATTCGACATTCCTCCGCTTGCCACCGACCATAATTCCCAATGATATCCCAACCCTTGTAATTGCCCATGGCTACCAATTCCCGCAATACCATCTGCTAACACCAGCTCATTCATAAATATTGCATGCTTCGAGAATACATGTTCATCGTCCATAAACCAAGAAGCCCGTCGGCGTGATTTAGCAGCCAATTCGTCATAAGGAGTAAAAAATTGAATTTTCTGATCTCCCCATACATTTTCTGTAGCATAATAATAGTTCTCAGCCCATGGACCACCATAGGAAACTAACAGGGTAGGTGTTACGGCCATTTTTGCGTCGGAAACGGTTTTCACGACATCATTATAAATGGGATAAATGGGTAGCGAATGCTCATGACCTGGATAACCATCCATGAGTTGCGTCATATTCAATTTGAAATCCAATCCTCCTTCGGTTGTCGGCATTAATTCAAGCTCTTTTGCAGCCATTATGATCCATTGTCGTTGCTGTCTGTTTCCGACCAAATACATTTTGATACTTTTAGTGTGGTAATAATCGCTATATTGCCTTAGCACTTTTTTGGCATGTTCTAGACTTTCAATCTTATATCCCCAATAACCAACACCAGGACCTGTACTGTAAATTCTAGGTCCGGGGATTGCTCCAGCATCAACCATATCGCCATAGGTTAAGACATCAGTTGTTGCCGTTTGAGGATCTCTAGTAGTGGTTACTCCATAGGCCAAGTTGGCTGCATATATCCAAACATCTTCCTTGTGTAAACCCCATCTTGGCCACATATGTGCATGTGTCTCAATAAATCCAGGAGTTAATGTTTTACCACTCACATCAATAATATGTGTTCCCTTTGGAACGTCAAGTGTCCCCGATTCCCCAATGGCTGTTATACGGTTATTTTCAATTAAAATATCTCCCTTGGTGATTATTTTGTCGCCATCCATGGTAATGAGTCTGCCTGCCTGAAGTAAGATGATGCCTTGAGGAATGTCTCTGTCATAAGATATCTGAATGCTTATTTCGTCAGCTATAAAATCTTTATGAAGCTCTTTTTCATCCACTTTAAGCGCCGTTGAATCAGTGTTGGAATCACCTTTAAGCTTGTTCTTTTCTTTTACTTCGATATCTACACTGTCTTTAAATGCCTTACCTGCTGCAAGGTCATAGATGAAATGACTTGACCCTAAAGACCAATGTACTTTCTTGCTATCCGATGACCAGGCTGGAAATTCACCACCTATGAGGGTTAATTTTGCAGCCGGGAACGCGGCCTTATCCGCATTTGAAAGGGAAATAGAAGGCGTTTTCCCATATGCTGGTATTGTTACCTGATATAGATCATTATTGATTTTGGCAAGCGCGTGTGTTCCGTCTGGTGAAATAATTATTTCAGAAGGTCTCGATGCAGTACTACTTTCCATAGCATCGTCCATTTCAGAAGGTAAAATATTGGCATTACTTTGCTCGAAAGCATCTTCATAAACATCTTGAGAGCCGTAAGTTTCAATTCCAGTTACCTTCAAATGTGACTTTTGATCAGTTCCGTCCCAGCGAATAGAAATCAATCCCTCTTTATTGCTATTTAGATAAATTCTATCATTTATTTTGTTGAAATGAGGATTGGAACGCCCTTTTGATTGTGTTATAAAATGAACTTCTCCTCCATTAGGGGCAATCCAAAGAAGATTTTCTTGTGATCGAGTTGCATAGGGACCAGGTGACTCATGATAGGATTGAATACTCCCGCTTAAAAAAACAATTCTATCTGAAAGAAAGGACCATGCTGGTTTGGTATAAACGCCTGGTGATTGGGTGAGTCTGACGACCTGTTGCTTACCCGAAACGGCAACTTTATACAAATTCCCACCTCCTTCATTCCAGGAGGTGAACACGATATATTTTCCATCAGGAGACCAAACAGGTTGGGCTTCTGTGAAATCATGAGAAGTCAATCTTGACGAAACACCTGCAGATAAATCCATTACATACAATCTATCAAGGGCAGTGAAGGCCAACTTATTGCCATCGGGAGAAGGAACGGCATCTCTTATTTGGTTAACAGAGGCTTTTTCTGAATCCTCGATAGGGTATTTAAAGGATAATTTTGGGCCTAATTCTAAGTTGACCTCGACAGAGAATGGAATAGAATGAGCGGTATTATCCTCTATATTGATCGAATATATTTTCCCCCCGTAAGAAGTGACTAAATTTTGACTATCAGGTGTGAAGGCCATTCCAGGTAACACTCCTAAAGCGGCAATAGATTCTTGTTCATCTCTTTGAACAGGATAGGCCAGCCATCTCTCTTCATCGGTCGCTAAATTCCGGATAATTAGTCCCGTTTCAGATTCAAATCTGCTTCCATATACGAGCCATTTGCCATCAGGAGAAAGCGTCGGTGTGAATGCAGAACCATATCGGGAAGTAACGGTACTCATTTCTCCATCTGTCATAGCATAAGTACCTATCTGGTATTGAGGCCCTTGAGCATTGTAACTCCAAGCATTCCTTCTTTGAGAAAAATACAAAGTTTTACCATCTGGGCTTAATGCCGGATCAATGGCCTTCAATTCCTTGGGCTCAGTAAATAATGCACTTCCAGCCCCTCCATCGATATGGTAAATTTGAAATTTAATATTTCTTCTCCCTTTTGCACCAATCACATATTTCCCGTCATTGGTCCAGATGGCTGAGAAAAAATTATGTTTATTTTCTTTACTTATTTGCTTTTCTTTTTCAGTTTCTAAATCACGAATCCAAATATTATCGGAACCACTTTTATCTGAAATGAAAAGAATGGATTTGCCATCAGGACTGAATCTGGGATGGACATCATAGGGCAGGCCAGAGGTAAGGCGACTGGCTGTACCCCCTAAAATGGGAAGGGTATACAAATCACCCATTAAATCAAATACGATCGTTTGTCCATCAGGAGAAACGTCCAATGATAACCAAGTACCAATATCGGTGGTGAAAGAGATCGTTCTTTCCGGTTCAAGTGGTAATTCCTTGGTTGACTTTTTGATAGTATCTGTCTTGATTTCTTCTTTGAGTTGAGAAAAAAGTGAGGTACTGGACCAGATAAAGATCAATGACAAGGCAATAAGGATGCGATTCTTTTTCATAATTAACTATCTAATTGTGATAGGCAAAATAAATCTATTCTCTTTTGCCCGAAACAAAATCAATAAATATTATAAAAGGATAATATCATTCCTAAACGGTTATTCATTCCAAATTGAAGTATTAAATTGACTTAGCGTTTTTTATTAATAGGGAACCATGAGAAAAGAGGATTGGAATGTGTCAAAATACCGGAGTTAGAGTTAAGCTATAAAACCAAAATGATTAAATTCAAGTTTTATGGCAGAAGAAAGAAAAAAGTACGATAAGGAGTTTAAGTTCACAGTTGTTG
>JABMNK010000050.1 GCA_013204595.1 Flammeovirgaceae bacterium | reverse complement strand
TGCAGTCAAGTTCAGTTTGGAAGCTTTTACTGAACTCTATGACTCCTTGACCATTAAATATATCCATTTTGAGCGTTTGAAAAGCTATAAATATATGCAATTAAAAGGACACCTTTATAAAAGAATAATGCAGACTAAGAAGAGGATAGTCTGAGAAAATAAATTGTTCCCTAAAAATTATTAGTAAAAAGAAATAATTAACTGATAAATATTTTAAATTGTTTAATGTTTCACCCCAATATTTATACTTATGTCAGACCAAATGCCGTCCCCTACTGCTGCTCGATTGTATTCACTAGATGCCTTGAGGGGCTTCGATATGTTTTGGATAATGGGTGCGGAAGAAATTGTACATTACGCTCACAACATTCTTGATAGCTCTTTTTTAGCCGCTTTTTCAAATCAATTAACACATCCTGAATGGAATGGATTTGCGTTTTATGATTTAATTTTTCCTTTATTTCTCTTTATTGCTGGCGTAGCATCCCCCTACTCTTTGGGAAGAGAATTAGCGCTGGGGAAATCTAAAGCGACAGTATCCTTGCGCATCGCCAAGCGGGCGTTCATTTTAATTTTACTCGGATTAGTCGTCAATCAAGGCATTCATATCATTCCCATTGCTGAAATTCGATTTGGAAGCGTGCTAGGACGAATTGGCTTGGCCTACCTGTTCGCAAATTTGATCTTCATCTATACGCGTAGAGAATGGATGAACTACGTATGGTTCGCAGGCCTTTTAATTGGGTATTACTTGTTACTGAAATTCAATGCTGCACCAGGATTTCCAGCGGGAGACCTGACACAAGCAGGCAATTTTGCCTCTTATCTGGATCGTTTAATCATGCCGGGGAAACTCTATTTGGGCAATCATGACCCAGAAGGCTTGGCCTCAACCATTCCAGCCATAAGTACCGGTATTTTGGGTATTTTGGTTGGTAACTATTTAAAAAACAATACTTCTGACGGCAACACTAAGGCCATTAGATTAGCCCTTATAGGAGTTGCCTTCATTGCTGTCGGCTGGATTTGGAATTTTGATTTTCCCATCAACAAAAATTTATGGAGCAGCTCTTTTGTCATGCATGTTGGAGGATTAAGCATGTTATTACTTGCTTTTTTCTATTACTTCATTGACGTTCGTGGATATAAGAATTGGGCTTTCTTCTTTAAAGTTATAGGCATGAACTCTATTCTCATATATATATCGGGAAGATTTATTAATTGGGAATATACCACAAAGGGACTATTTGGGTGGGTAGGCGAATTAATTGGCGATCCCTTCAATATTGTGATAATGGCCATATTATTTGTTACGGTAAAATGGGTATTCCTACATGGTCTCTATAAAATGAAAATTTTCTTGAAAGTTTAATCAACTGTTGTTAATACTCGCGCGCTTCTTTCTTCAATTAGGAACGATGATTTCATGACCACTTAGAGAAATTACTTTTGCGTATTTATCGTTTTGATCTAAAAAAAAAGTATGAAAAAACACATTAAAAAACATTGGGAACACATCTATCAAACAAAATCTGCGCATGAGGTGAGTTGGACGCAAGAAACTCCAATAGGCTCTTTAGCATTGATTCATATATGTAATCTCCCGAAAAATGCACGAATAATGGATGCTGGGGGAGGTGATGGTCTATTGGTAGACCATTTGTTAAATGAAGGGTTTACGCAAATTTCTGTGTTGGATATTTCAGATGCGGCCATTGAGAAAGCTAAGCGTCGTTTAGGAGCAAGATCAAGACTTGTAACTTGGTATGTGGGTGATGTTTTGGATTTTCAATCTGAAGAAAATTATGATTTATGGCATGATAGAGCCACGTTTCATTTTCAAACAAATCCAGATAGCATCAACCAATATATAAAGATGGTTGATAAGGTAGTGAAAGGTTATTTGATTATCGCAACTTTCTCGGATATTGGTCCTACCAAATGCAGTGGCCTAGAGATTCAACAATACAACGAAAGTGACCTGAAATCGATCTTCGAGGAAGCTGAATTTATGAATATCACCTGCCATCGTGAAGATCATGTGACCCCTTTTGGGACGAAACAAAATTTCCTATTTTGTCAATTTAAAAAAAAGTCGCTCAGCATTTCTGGCGACTTTTAAATCATTCACAGGGTCATTAGCCCTCTAGCGTCGCTTCTACCATTTTATCGATGGAAAGAAGTTTTGAAATAGGGCAATTTAATCTAGCATCCTCCACTTGTGCTTGAAACGTAGCCTCATCTATTCCCGGCACATTGGCCAATACAACCAATCTAGATTCATTAATCACAAAATCCTCCATCTTTATATGACATTGAACATCCAATTTAACTGGTGGAAAATTAATACCTGATAAATTGAAACTCAATTTCATCGCAAAGCAAGAAGCATGTGCTGCTGCTACTAACTCCTCAGGACTCGCACCTGGCTCACCTTCAAACCTAGATTTGGACGAATATTTCGCGCCCCTAATCAACTCACTTTGCGTAGAGATTACCCCATGACCCTCTAGACCATTTCCATGCCAAACGGCATTTGCTTGCTTTATCATAAATTATCTTTAAATACTGCGAAATTAGTTATTGAAAATACAAATTAATGATTTTTTATGCAACTTCAGAAATCACCCACCCAATTAATCGCATTACGCAATACTTTTTGATAATTTTTATTACGAAATGTTTCTTGAGAATGCCCAGGGGCCACATAAAATACCCTACCAGCCTTTTGCTGATGATACCAAACAATAGGATGATCCGACCCCATACCCCAATTCTTGTCCGCATGCAAAAGATTATCGATCAAAGGGAATCCAATATTTCCATTGACATCGTAAGTTGACTCGTCTACCGTATACACAATCGTGCTTGAATGATCCCGCGGATTCTCATAAAAGCAGTACCATTCATCTGCTAATTCAAAGGTATCTCGCAACCCCTCAGTAATGACGCTATTGGTGCTATCCACTTCCAAATATAGTCTGGCTGTATCCAAATGGGCACCGATGTTGTGATGGGAGAAATTTGCCTGCAATACTTCTTGCGCATACCAATCCCATTGATGAGAATCATCACCTGCGGCATGTATACCCACGAACCCACCCCCACCTTCGATCCAGTTTTTAAACTCAATGCGCTGCTCATCAGTGAGCACCTTTCCGCTAGTGTTGTTCCAAATGACCACTTTGAATTTATCCAATTGTAGCTTATTAAAAACACCAGCATCATCAGTTAAAAAAAGGGTCCAGCCATTCTCTATGGCAAGACTTTTATAGAGTAGAAGGGACTCCTCAATTGCAGCTCCATGCCTAAATCCATTAGTTTTTGAAAAAATTAAAATGGTTTTATCTCCAGTAAAAACCGGTAATGAGACTGGCGCTGTACTATAAAAATTAATCCCTTTTTTTGCTTTGTAAATAAACCCTCCCAAAAAGCAGCCAACGATAACTATTAACACAACAATTAATAAAACAACAATTTTTATAATTTTCATAAATAACTCATTTGTTTGAATCTAAAAATAATTGATAGGTCAACCGCAATAACTCAAAATCCTGACATACAAGATAAGATGCAATCAGTTGATTGAAAAAATCATGATGATCTGCAAGAAAAGCTAAATTAAATAAAAAATGAAATCAAATAAATGATAAACATTGCCGTCAATCCAAAGATACCAGTACCAATACTTACTACCTGATTTCCCTGTTTGACATTCATACCCGTCATTTGAGTCACCACCCAGAAAAAACTATCATTGGCATGACTGATGCATGCTGCACCCGCACCTATGGCCAAAACGGTTAGAACTTTTAATAACTCCGTATCTATTCCCAGTAAAACCAACATGGAAGATACTATTGAAGCGGTAGTGATGATCGCAACCGTAGACGATCCTTGAGCCGTTTTAAGCAAGGCCGCTAAACAAAATGGAAATAATAATCCGAGGCCAGCAAAGTAAAAAGTATCCTTAAGGAAATCAATCATTCCAGAAAGTTGAATCATCTTACCAAACACGCCACCAGCTCCCGTAATCAATAATATAGGCGCTACCGTCCTTAGTGCATTCCCCATCCATCCTTGACTACTAAAATGATTCTGCTCCCATTTTTTTGGTAAAAAGAAAGCCATTAGCATGCCAAACATCAACGCGATTATAGGTGTCCCGACAAATTGAATAACCGATACTAGGGCATTTGAACCTAGGGGATGGGTAGGATAATCAGCGATAGACTTGGCTAAAATCAAAATAATTGGAAGTAAAATAGGCAAAGTAGCTTTTATCAAAGAGGGCTTAGGGCCTGATGAAACTAGGGTCTCTAGGTTAATTTCTAATGGGATCTTAGCGGCGTAATATTTTAAAAAGAAGAAACAGGGAAGAAGTGCCAAAAAACTCACCAATACCCCCCACACAGCTACCGCACCAAGATCCGCACCAATAAGACCTGCTGCCGCAATAGGTCCAGGGGTCGGTGGCACCATGACATGGGTCGCCATCAATCCCAACGCCAACGCACCAGAGGAGGCAGCCAAAGACGCACCTGCTTGCTTAGTTAATGTTTTGTTCAATGCACTCAGCATGACAAAACCGCTATCACAAAACACAGGAATCGAGACGATATAGCCCGCAAGTATCATGGAAAAATATAGCGACCTATGTCCTACCCAACCTAAAATCTTATCTGCCAAAACCCAAGCACCTCCCGAATGCTCCAAAAATGTTCCAATAATTACACCAAAAATAATCACTAGCCCAATTGACCCGATCACTCCACCAAACCCTTGATTGATAGCATCCAGTATCAATTCAAAAGACATTCCGGAAACAGCAGCGTACAGCAGCGATGCAGCGATTAATACCAAAAAAGGATGAATACGCCATTTGACAATACCGATAATAATCAGCACCAAGCTTATAGTCAATCCTAAAACATATTGCATGAGAAGTCTATTTGAATACTAAAAATATAGATAAATTTGATAGGAATCATAAACAGTGCAAAAACCTATTTAAAAGCGTTTTTATGGTGCAAGATCGCCCTTTGCGCAAAGAGTTTTCGCTGAAATTCTCGACTAACAGCTTCGTCTTCTATTAATAATTTCAGGCGCCAAGGATGACTATGTAATTGCAGGTAATCTCCTCCTTTAAACAGCGCTAGTTGATGATAGGGGAGCGCCAGCACCATTGGCGCTATTGTTTCCTGAAACCATATAAGCAATCCTAACGTTCGAACCTCTATTTGGCAAGTTAAGATACCCAAAGCGCCTTGAATCAATCTAATTATGTCGTCGTTGGCATCAATAATTACAAATTGTTGTATTCCTGCTGCTCGAGGACTCAATTCATCTGGTAAAACCAAAGCAACTCCGACAACCCCTCGGAGTTGCTCCAATAACGGGGTATCTGGATTGGATAAATTAAAAAGCATCTTATTGTTAATTTTATGTAGCTGATCAAAAATACACAACTCATTCCTGAGTTTTGGCTATCCAGTCAGTTTACTTACTATTATTAATATGACTAAAAAATAACTTTCTTAAAATAGCATTATCTAGTAGCTTTACCACTATGCCTCATCAAGTAACTATCGCTACAGTAGACTATTTAGATTTCTTGTCTAATGATCCAACAAAAAGACAAAATTTCATCGATGCTTTAGGGAATTCTTTTTGTCAAATCGGATTTGCCATAGTGAGCAACCATGGACTGACAGAAAGTTTGAAAAATCAACTTTTTCAGGCCACAGAGACATTCTTTAATCTTCCAGAGAAGGTGAAATCCCATTATGAAATTCCTGAAATCGCTGGACAAAGAGGATATGTCGGTAGGTACAAGGAAACGGTCAAAGGTCATAAAATAGCCGATATGAAAGAATTCTATCATATAGGCCAAGTTGCTGATGATAGCCAACAACATCATTATCCTGCAAATATTTGGCCAAAGGAGGTACCTGAATTTCAAAACATTGGTATAAAGATGTACCAGCGCTTCGAAGCTATTGGAGCCGACTTGCTTCGAGCTATTGCTCTTTATTTAAATCTTGACGAAACTTATTTTAACGATAAGATCAAACATGGCAATTCTATTTTAAGACTGCTACATTATTTTGCAGTTGAAGATACCAATGAAATACCCACAGGATCGTTAAGAGCCGCCGCACACGAAGATATCAATCTGATCACCTTACTCATGGGAGCAAGCGCGGAAGGCTTACAAGCAAAAACAAAATTAGGAGCATGGATCGACGTAAATCCAAAACCTGACCAAATCGTCGTCAATATTGGAGATATGCTTCAGTGGCTTACAAATGGAAAATTGGTATCTACTAGTCACCGAGTTGTTAATCCGAGCCATGAATTAATGAAGAAACCGAGGTACTCCACCCCGTTTTTCTTACATCCAGTAGCGAGCATGGATCTCAGTCCCCTTCCGCAAACGATTAGCAGCGACCATCCCAAACAATTTGAAAACACCACTGCTGGTGCCTATCTTGACCAAAGACTGAGAGAACTCGGACTCAAATAAAAAACATGACTCATTCGACAGAAGAATTACTTAACCTACTAAAAGATAAATACCTTCAATCTGGTGATGATTTAAACACACATCTCGAAGGACTCCTTCACGCAAAACCCGTAACCTATTGGGATTATATTCAAGTCAATTCCATTCTAAGCGCTCAAACACCTAGAACCAACGAGCCAGATGAAATGGTCTTCATTGTATATCATCAAATCAATGAATTGATATTTAAAATGATTCTTTGGGAAATTGATCAGGTAGCCGTCAAAGAAAAATTAGAGATCGATTTTTTTGCGGAAAAATTATCCAGAATCAGTCGCTACTTCGATTTACTTTCAAATTCTTTTGAAATTATGACAAAAGGTATGGATGTTCAGCAATACATGAAATTCCGTACGACGCTGACCCCTGCTTCTGGATTTCAAAGTGCTCAATATCGCCTGATTGAATTTGCATCGACTGAACTCATCAACTTAATAGATAATCGATTTCGAAAAACAATCGATCACAATACCCCCTTCGAACATGCCTACGATCATCTTTACTGGCAAGCTGCTGGAAAAGATCATACGACTGGTAAGAAATCAACTTTGATCCGATTATTTGAAGAAAAGTACATGGACGATTTTATTACATTTATGAAATATTACCATAAAACAAATCTTTGGTCAAGGTACAAGGAGCTTCCCGAAGCAGCTCAACAAAACTTGAAATTAAAAAATACCATGCGACACTATGATCATACCGTCAATATCAAATGGGTCATGTATCACTACCAAACGGCAGCAAAGTATTTAAAAAGTAGTCCTGAAGTAAAAGCAACTGGAGGCAGCGATTGGCAGAAATATATGCATCCAAAATACCAAAAACGTATATTTTTTCCCGAGTTGTGGACGACTGAAGAACAAGAATCTTGGGGAGTTGATAATTTGAACAACCACCCTGTTTTGGCTAATTGAATGGCTTTAAAAAGAATTATAGATAATCCAATGACGTACAGGTACTTACTATTTATTGCTTCATTTTTCTTTGTCCTTGCTGTTGCGGGTCAAGATAAGAGGTTTTCTACGGACGCCGAAGATTGGGTGAATGCCCATATGGCCGAAATGACCCTAAAACAAAAGATTGCGCAATCCTTTATGATGGAAGCCTTTTCCAAATCGGAGGCTGTAGATTCCACGGCCGTGCGATTAATTAAAGAATTTGGTATCGGGGGTATTATTTTTATGCAGGGATCACCCATAAACCAACTCAAACTTACCAACGAATATCAGCAGCTCTCAGCACTACCAATGTTGATTGCTACTGATGGCGAATGGGGATTGGGCATGAGACTTGATGAAAGCATCAGCTTTCCTTATCAAATGGCTTTGGGTGCCATACAAAACGATAACCTCATTTATCAAATGGGTTATGAAATTGGCATACAAATGAAAAGAATAGGCTTGCAAATCAATTTCGCACCCGTCGCTGACGTCAATAACAATCCACTCAATCCCGTAATTAATTACCGCTCCTTTGGAGAAAATAAATACCTTGTAACAAAAAAATCAATCCAATACATGCGAGGGCTGCAAGATGCTGGAATCATGGCGGTGGCAAAGCATTTTCCAGGACATGGCGATACAGGAACAGACTCGCATTATGGACTACCTGTGATTGATCACAATAGAGAACGACTTGATTCCTTGGAATTATATCCTTTCAAAGCCTTGATAAATGCAGGTATTGGAGGCGTGATGATTGCTCACTTAAACGTGGTTGCCCTAGACGATACGCCAGACCTACCCTCTACGCTATCTAAAAAAATTGTCACAGGCGTCCTTAAAAAAGAACTAAAATTCAAGGGATTGATTTTCACGGACGCCATGAACATGAAGGGTGTCACAATGAATTATGCACCAGGAAAGGCTGAGTTAGCAGCCTATCTAGCAGGAAATGACATTATTGAGTTTTCATTAGATGTACCTACTTCCATCAATGAAATTGAACAGGCAATGGCCGACGGGCTTATTTCGCAGGAAGAAATTGATCAAAGATGCAGACGTATCTTGTTGGCCAAATACGATCATGGATTGAGCTATTTGCATTCAAAAAGATCACGAAATATAAACCGAGACATAAACACCCAGCAAGCGATTGAATTAAATGAAATACTCTCTGCGGCCGCATTAACAGTATTAAAAAAGAAAAATGTAGGTTCCGACCTTAGGGGTAAGCGAATTGCCACTGTTGCCCTTCTTTCAAATGCTACGGCTGTATTCCAATCTGAAGCCGAAAAATTTGGTGTAACGGACCACTTTTATATTTCAGATAAAGCCTCAGATCAAGAATGGCGCATTTTAGAAAGTAGCCTAAGTGACTTTGATCTCATTTATGCCGGCATGATACAACCAGGTGTTCGGCCAAATGGTAAAATGTCCATATCAAATGAAACCCTCGTTGGAATAAATAAACTAGCCCAAGATGATCGAGTAGTCCTGAGCTGGTTTGGAAATCCTTATCTTCTAAATATGTTTGAACAAATCCATTTTGCCAAAGATTTGATCATCGGTTATCAAAATACATTCAGTACCCAAAAAGCGATGACACAACTGATCTTAGGGAATGGTACCGCCTCTGGTAAACTTCCCGTAGGGGTCAATCAATACTTCACCTTCGGCATGGGTATTGAAATCACTAGAAACATCACCATTGGCGCTGCGCGTTTTGATCAATATCTCTCACTTTTAGAAGGTAAAAAAGTAGGACTAGTGGTGAATCCCTCTTCTATTGTTGGCGCCACGCATCTAGTAGATACATTGTTGGGGTTAGGCGTTAACGTCACCAAAGTATTGGCTCCAGAGCATGGGTTTAGAGGAGATGTGCATGATGGGGGTCAAATCACGGATTTTATCGATGAAAAAACGGGAGTGCCTGTTGTTTCGATTTATGGAGGTCTCAACAAGCCAAGTCGTCAGCAACTATTAGATGTAGATGTACTTATTTTTGACATTCAGGATGTAGGTGTTCGTTTTTTCACCTACATCAGTACTATGAATAATGTCATGGAGGCAGCCGCTGAACAAAATAAAAAAGTCATCATTCTAGACCGCCCAAACCCATTAGGTAACTATGTCGATGGGCCAGTATTAGATTTGACAGTCAAATCATTCGTTGGAATGCATCCCATCCCTATTGTACATGGCTTGACCATAGGCGAATTGGCCCATATGATTAATCGAGAAGGTTGGCTTACTAAGGGAATTAAATGTGATCTACAGGTCATTGCCGTTGCCGGATATACACACGCACAACCATGGTCCTTGAGTATTCCGCCATCACCCAACTTACCCAACGATCGTGCCATACAACTATATCCGTCACTTTGTTTGTTCGAACAAACGGCAATAAGTATTGGAAGGGGGACCCAAACGCCTTTTCAAATTATTGGTTCTCCAAAAATAAAAAGCAATTTTAGCTTTAAACCAGTGAGTATACCCGGCAAGTCAATTGCACCCCCTTTTAAAAACATCACTTGTTACGGGGAAGATTTAACCAAGCTGGATCCGATTCCGAAGTTTACACTTTCCTATCTCTTAAACTATTACAAAAAATCAAAGCAAAAAGATGATTTTTTTATAAGTGTATCGGGATTTAATAGATTAGCAGGAAATGATCAGCTTATTAAACAAATCAAACTTGGTCTAACAGAGCAACAAATAAGGGCAACATGGAAAGAGGATTTAGATACCTACAAAGAATTAAGAAAACGCTATTTACTGTACAACTAATCTAGTTTCTCTCGAAGCAACTTCATGAATTTTTCTCCTGGATCCACCTTTTCGGTCCTGTAATTGGCGTCTTTTTCAAGCCAAAGCGGATGACCTATAAAATCATCATATTCATAATGCCCTATTACATAAGCAATCGAATATTTTTTCCGTAAATAGTTAATCAAAGACACATTGGCCGTTAGCTGCGAAGCTGTCAATTCTCCCACCTCATTGGGACCCACATTTTCAATACCTATAGCACAATGATTCAATCCAATAACATGACGTGCCATCATTGTTTCTGGCATCAATCTATAAATAGTACCATCCGTATCTATGAGAAATTGGGAGGATACATTTAAAGATCCCGCCGATTGAATCTCTAATCTTGCACCGGGCAAAGTAGGGGGATCAAATACATTGAAAGTGGCCTCAAGCGTTGGAATAGCCGTCCAATGAACTACAACCATCTTGGGCACAATCGTAGGCTCCGATTGAACGAGTCCATAACGATCTCTCAAGTAGTCCAAGCTAAGCTCGATCCTTTGTTGATCAAATGAAATGGGACGATCGATGATTTTGTGACCTATTTGATCTCCTCGATAAAGCAAAGAAATCCATAAAAAGAAGGTGATTTTTATCATAATAAAATTTAAGTATTCGTCCAAAAGTCATCCCTTCAGGCTCAATTTTTCACTAAATTTACAGAAATTTTTAAATCTGCACTACGCCAAATCCTTGACCTTCGATCCGCATTTAATAGACCTTCCCGTCGTTGACATAATAAAAGAGGTTAAATCTTACCTTGAATCAAATAATACCTTGATTGTCAACGCCCCTCCAGGAGCCGGAAAAAGCACTTTGCTTCCATTGGTATTGATCGAAGAACCTTGGCTTCAAGGAAAAAAAATATTGATTCTCGAACCCCGCCGGCTTGCCGCAAGATCCATCGCCGAAAGAATGTCCTTCCTACTTAAAGAAACCGTAGGAGAAACCGTTGGTTACCGAATACGCTTTGATACCAAAGTTGGTCCAAAAACAAAAATAGAAGTGCTTACTGAGGGTATTTTAACGAGAATGCTCCATAGTGACAATGCGCTGACCGAAGTTGGGTTGGTCATCTTCGATGAATTTCATGAAAGAAGTATCCATGCCGACGTCGCTATGGCCCTATGTAGAGAAGCGCAATTGATATTGAGACCTGATTTAAGAATCATGGTCATGTCAGCCACCCTTGACATGCCTCAATTATCAAGTCTATTAAAGGCACCCGTTGCCGTCAGTACAGGTAGGCAATTTCCCGTTGAACTCTTTTATGTAGGTGATACTGACGAGCGTATGATGTCTGAGATGGCCGCCCAAACCATCATGATGGCAGTGAAAACACATCCAGGAGATGTATTGGCGTTCTTTCCAGGTCAAGGCGAAATTAAAAAATGCGAAGAAATCCTCAAAACCAAACTCAAAGGATTTGAAATACACCCGCTGTATGGGCAGCTCCCACATGCTGCACAAAGAGCAGCACTATTTCCAGATAAAAAAGGTCGTCGAAAGATTGTTTTGGCAACCTCTATTGCCGAAACAAGTCTTACTATTGAAGGGATACAGATTGTGGTAGATACTGGGTTTGGACGTAATTCTAAATTTGATCCAAAATCCGGACTCTCAAGATTGGAAACTATTGCCATTTCAAAAGATGCCGCTGATCAACGAGCAGGAAGAGCCGGTCGATTGTCTGCTGGTGTATGCTTTCGCATGTGGAGTGCTGTGACGCAATCCCGAATGCTCGAGCATCGGATTCCTGAAATTCAAGAAGCAGACCTTGCGCCACTGGTTTTAGATATGGCCGAATGGAATATTTTGGATGCACATCAACTCTCTTGGCTTACCCCTCCTCCCAAAGGAACGCTAGCCCAAGCAAGTGACCTCCTCCATCAATTAGATGCTCTTGAAAACGGCCGTATTACCGCCCATGGCAAAAGAATTCATCAATTGCCCTGTCAGCCCCGAATCGCACATATGTTGCTCTTCGCTCAAAAGAATGAAGCTCTCCCGCTTGGCGCAGATATTGCTGCCCTCTTAGAAGAACGGGATCCACTCACCCGCGAAGCGGGAATTGACATCAACCTTCGGATTGAGGCACTGCGTAGGTTTCGGTACTTGGGCAATGAAGGAAATCGATTTGGTCGTATTAATAAAATAGCCAAATCCTATGCACAACTCTTTGATATTCCACTCGACCAAGAGGCTTTCGATCCTTACGAAACGGGTATTTTGATTGCACAAGCCTATCCCGAACGTATTGCTTGTGCCCGCCCTGGCAATAATGCCCAATTTCAGCTAAGTAATGGCCGATACGCAACGGCAGGACATAAAGATGACCTTGCCAATGAACCTTGGTTGGCCGTAGCCACTATGGATGCGCGTGATGGTATGGGTAAAATATTTCTTGCAGCACCGTTAAACCCCAAAGACTTAGCACCTCTTGTCCGCGAAAAAGAAGTCATCACTTGGGATACCGAAAATGGAGGGCTCATCGCTACCAAAGACTTGCGAATAGGCAATATTGTATTGAAATCAACTCCCCTACCTGATCCCAATGAAAAGCACCTCCTTTCGGCAATATCCAATGCAATCAAAAAAGAAGGTCAACAGCTACTTAATTTTGATGAAGAAGTCATCCAATGGCAAAACAGAATCATGAGTTTAAGGAAATGGAGACCGGAACAAAACTGGCCTGACGTATCTATTTCGACCCTATTGATGACCAATGCTGAGTGGTTATCTCCCTATTTGTCAGGTATTAAAAAACCTGCAGACCTCAAAAAAATAAAAATTCACGAAATACTGACCTATCACTTGCCCCCCATCCAGCAAGCGTTACTAGCCTCATTGACACCTGAAAAAATAACCGTACCTAGCGGATCATCGATAGGACTCAAATACCAATCTTCCGGCGAATCTCCAATTCTCGCAGTTCGTTTGCAAGAATTATTTGGCTTAAGAAAAAGCCCCGTAGTCAATGATGGTGCAACTAAGATCGTATTACACTTGCTTTCGCCCGGATATAAACCCGTCCAAGTAACCTCCGATTTAAATAGCTTTTGGAAAAATGCCTATTTCGAGGTTCGAAAAGAGCTCAAGCGTAGGTATCCCAAACATAGCTGGCCAGACGATCCCCTTAGCGAGACACCCATAAGTGGCGCCCGGCCTCGTAAAAAATAAACTATGTCTGTGCCTTAAACGATGAAGTATCACCATGAACGGCCTTTGCCAATCTGGGAAATAATTCAAAAACACGTTGCAACGCATGAATGTTTCGCACTTTTAATTGAAACGGATCGCCGTCTTCATCTTTCCAAGAAAGGGTAATGGTTGCATGTCTGACTTCTATCGGACGATGATGCGTAATGCGTTTGATGAGTTCATAAGAATTCAAAAGACCCTCCTCATAGTTCTCAGCCTCTTGAGGTATGCCATGACTCATTTGTAGGTATTTGATCTTATTTTTATAAAACACTCGTAAATAATGGTACTGATCATCTAGTGATCGTCCCTTCAATTTAATCTTATAATACCCCGACTCTATTTTCATTTTACTAAATTAAATAGTAAAAAGCTAATATAATTAGTGTTGAATTGATTTTATAAAAAAAAGAACTAAATAAACTACTTGTCTAAGGCGATCGACTAAATGATCAGATCAGTTGATTGTAAGTAATTTACGACGCTCATTTCCTTGGATATCTTTTACTTGCACCACATACAAACCTGACATGAGCCCGCCCATGTCAATACGCTGTTCAAGTAACATTGAATCATATGACTCCTCAATAATAATTACCCCATTAATTCTTATGATTTTAATTTCCATTATAGGTAAGGAGGCATTAATGGTAAGGGAGGCTCCCGCTTTTAATGGATTGGGGTACAAACTAAATTGAGTCAATTGAACTAATCGCAAGACATTTTCAGGATTATAAAAAAAAGTAGCCAATTCAAAGGCATCTCGTCCAATAAGGTCACCAATCAACCTACCGCTAATGTCATCTACTGGTGGATGAATTCCTCCCCAGACACGAGATAGTCCACATTGATCTGCCGCATCATAGTAACGCGCCCATTGCAGTTCGATATCCTGACTGGGCCCTTTTTCAAATTTTAAAAATTGATTTTTCTCGGCCCGATAAACCCCCATTCCACCTGGAAAATAAGCACTTCCGGTTAATAACGTCAGTACTGTGGCGGCCGCCCTCGAATAGGTAGAGTGTCCAGAAATATATCCAGCAAAGGGAGGTGTGACGAAAGTAGGTCGCTGGTAAGGCCACCAATTTTCCGCCAAAATCCAACCTACACCAGCAGCATCTTTTGTGACATTCTGAATATAATCATGCCCGCGCCAAGTATACAACTTGATTTTGCCTATTTGCGCTTCATTTACTCCCGCCAGTGGGTCTCCTGCCTTCACTTGTTCAATTAATCCTGTTTTCAATAGAATACCATCAATGTGATAATTTGTCCCATTTGGTAAAGAGGATTGACCTAATCCTGCGAGATAGCGCAAGGCTGAAATTGGCCTAATATAATCATAATAACCCTTTATCGACCAGGCCGATATCGCAGCATCTTGCATTGCCCCTCCTAACGCAAAATAGGCTTTCACATCCCATTCAAGTTCAGCAAGCGGCTCACCTAGTCCTTGGAATTTTCTTTCAAACAGCGGATGATCCATGACGTCATTCAAAATAGTAAACCAATGACCCGGCGGTGTTTCTGAATCTGGACCATCTGCCCAGAATTCTGCAAGCACCCTTGTGTAATTTCCTCTTAATACCTTCTGAGATTCATATTTTAATCCCGTGACAGGATTAACCTCATAACCCAAACCTAAATTTCCTCCCTTCTCAAAATCATAAAATGAGGGAAGTGCGCCATGCTGCATGGGAAAATCCATCAGGTCCAGATTCCCGATGGCATTGGGGGATACATCCATCAAAACACTATCATGGGGATCCAATTGCGCCGACCAAGCAGCTACAAGACCAAAATTCCATTTATAAGCAGCAGAAGCAATCGAATCCCCTGGCACAAGTAGCGGTGGTTTTCCAGGATCATGATACACCCTGAAATTCAAATTGTCTCTACTCATAACTTGTTGAACATTCAAAGCAAAGGGCACCACATCTCCCCATTCTGCTCCCAAAAAAGCAGGCGACCCCTCTACCAAATTACCTGCCTGATCAATAAACTGATCAAATGAAAGCGGCTGCCATCTATTGGGATCTCGTAAATCCGCATTACCTGATTGGGCCAAATTTAAGGATTCGTTCACTGGATTATAGCGCAGATTTTGATAATCCATTGCTTCATTCGCCCCATCTTGTAAGCCAAATTGAATCAGTTGCTCCGCTAAATAATTACCCAATGCAGCAGGCCCATCCATTAGGTAATCTTGTCCTTCAAAGGTGATATCATAACCTAACTGAATCATTAAATTGCTTGTTATTGATACAATATGATCTACCCCTGGACTATTTCTGAATCTGAAATTAATAAGCCTATAAGCAAAATAGCTGATCGCTGTTTCTTGCGCTTGCTGAACATCAGTGAGAGGATCAGCTGTTGGCTCAAAGGGGATCGAAAAATCACCTCGAGTCTTACCTAAAAAATAAGTCTTCGCCTTGGGATCATAGGCAGCCCATGCATCATACATACCCGCCGATACATGAAAAAGATTTCGAGCATGAACGGTAGGCCTTGCGAAATCATTTCGGATGGATTCTAATAAAATCTCGTTCCATAATCTTGCCACGGAAGGATTCGACTGACCCCTTGTTTCAAAAAAAAACAACAGAAAAATAGCAAAAAAAATAATTTTTAGACAGGCTGACATATCAAAAGTTAAAGTTAATCGATTTAACTTTTTCTTATTTCAAAAAGTCAAATACAAAAGTCAAAAAACCTCGATGCAACCGCTAATCTAAATCTATGATCATGGCAGACATCGCTGCCACCTCTAGCGTTCCAGAAAGCACCTTTTTTTTACCAGAAATGATGTCAACACCTTCCATTCCTTCAGGAAGAATTTCGTTAAATCGACTGAGCGTCAACAATTGATTTGTTTTGTTTTTGCTTAAAATTACCATCACCTTATCGGTTTCTGTATACCTAAAAAAAACATAAACGCCATCTTTAGGATTATAATGCATCAGTTCACCCTGATGAATCGCCTCATTATTCTTACGCCAATTCAACACTCTTTTCATGTATTGCTGGGCCTCCGACTGCTGAGCTGTCAAGCCAGCACCCGTGAATCCATTGACCTGATCTCCTTCCCAGCCTCCTGGGAAATCTGACCGTATTACACCGTCATCTTTGGGGCCCACATCAGCCATTAAAATTTCAGTTCCATAATAAAATTGAGGGACGCCTCTTATGGTTGCGTAATAGGCCACAGCCAATTTAAAAAGGTCAAAATTTCCATTTACCTGCCTAAATAATCTACTCATGTCATGATTATCAGGAAACACCACTAAATTTTTTGGATTGGGATAAATAAAGTCTAAAGCCAACATGGCGTACACATCTACCCATACATCCCAATCTCTGTCATCATTTAAAGATTTGATAAACGCCGATTGTAAAGGGAAATCCATCAAACTAGGAAGACATGAATCATGACCTGTAGCACTTTCCTTGCCTTTTTGCCAATGGGCAACTACCGCTGGTTGTTCGTACCATTCTTCGCCTACAATATTGAAATTGGGGTATTCATTCATCACTCCACAAGACCATTTGGAAAGATAATCCATGTCGGGATAGGGATAGGTATCCATTCTGATTCCTTTTAGGTCGGCGTATTCAATCCACCAAATTGAATTTTGAAGCAAATAAGTGCTCATAAATTCATTCCTTTGGTTCAAATCTGGCATAGTAGGTACAAACCAACCATCTGAAAATTCCTTTAAATCTATTTTTGACCGATAGGGGTCTTGAACGACAGGCTTTCGATGTGTCGTGATGTGATACTCCCCTTTCAAGAACTCAGCTTGATAATTAACCCAATCATCCATCGGCAAATCCTTCATCCACCAATGCTCAGAACCTGAATGGTTGATAATCATGTCCATAATTAGTCCAACTCCGTTCTCTTTGGCCTGCAAAGAGAATTCTCGAAATGCCTCATTGGTACCAAACCTGGCATCTACTTTGTAAAAATCTGTTGTCGAATAACCATGATAAGAATACCCAGCCATATCATTTTCCAATAGCGGATTGAGCCAGATACACGTAAATCCCATATCTGCGACATAACCTAAGTGTTCCTGCATTCCTTGAATATCGCCACCATGCCGACCTCCTGGCAAGGATCGATTTGATTTTTCTTTTAAACTGACAACCTGATCATTTGCAGGATTGCCATTTGCATAACGATCAGGGGTGATGAGATACAATACATCTGAAGCATCAAATCCTTCACGCATAGCTGAATTTTCTCTACGCTCCTTTAGCTCATAGGTATAGGTGTGAACTATTTTTTTTTCTTTCTTAAAATCAATTTTAAATTGACCAGCGACGGCTTCATTGATAAACAAATCAATAAACAAATAATTAGCATTTTTAACCCTTGTGACTAGCGTGATTTCGATACCATGATAGGATATTTCCGGCATCAATTCAGCGATATTTGTCCCATAGACCATTAATTGAAGTTTTGGATTGACCATATCTACCCACCAAAAAGGAGGCTCTACTCGGCTAAGTTCTTGCGCAACGATGGAAGTGAAAACACAATTAAGGAGTATGATGAAATTTAATCGACGCAAAAAAATCATAATGGGTTTTATTAAATGAATGTAAACGGCATTTGCATAAAATGAGTGATCAGTACCTGTCTTCCTTCAAAAAAACAAGTAATCATCCAAAAGATCCTCTCTAATAAAATGAAACACCTTGACTTATCCCCCTCAAAATAGGCTCAAAAAATAGTAAAACAGCAAAATAACTTGGATATATATTTACGCAACTGATTCCGTTTGTACAGAAAAGGATGTATTCCTAATTAAACTCATCATAATCACTTATATTTATTGTATAGAAAAGATATTTTAATTGAAATCACAAGTCACTCTTAAAGAACTCGCTCGCAAATTAGGCATCGCGACGAGTACTGTATCGAGAGCGCTCAAAGACAATACTGAAATCAGTATTGAAACCAGAATCCGCGTAAAGAAGCTCGCAACTGAACTGAATTACGAACCCAATGCCCTTGCGCTAAGTCTGCGACGTAGTAAGACCTATACGATAGGCGTCATTTTACCAGAACTGGTGCATTTTTTCTTTTCAACTGTCATCAGCGGGATTGAAGATGTTACCTTTTCCAAAGAATATAATGTCATTTTATGTCAATCGAATGAAAGTTTGGAGCGAGAAATTTCAAATTGCAAAGCCTTATTTAATCATCGAGTAGATGGGATTATCGCTTGTATTTCAAAAGAAACCACAAACTATAATCATTTTATTGCCTTACAGGAAAAAGGAATTCCTTTGGTCTTCGTAGATCGCGAAAATCCTGTCGATGCAAGTAAAATTATTTCCGGTGATTTTAATGGCGCTTATGACGCCACCCAGTACCTACTAAAATCGGGATGCAAAAGAATCATTCATCTTGCGGGGCCCCAAAACCTTGTTTTGAGTCAAGAACGAATGAATGGCTTCCTGAAAGCACATCAAGAATATGGCATCGCTACCGACGAAAATCAAATTGTTAGATGTGGGGGTGGTGAAACGCATGAAGCTTTTGAAATTGTACGTAATCTCATTGAAAAAAAATACCTATTTGACGGGATTTTCGCGGTCAATGACATGGCGGCAGTTGGGGCGTTAAAAGCCGTTCAATCGGCCAAATTAAGGGTACCAGAAGATGTTTCAATCATTGGTTATTCGGATTGGGCCTTATGCGCCTTTATATCCCCACCCCTCACTACGGTACAACAAAAAGGATATGAAATGGGTACTAAAGCTGCCGAGCTACTCCTAAAAGAAATGCATTCAAAGGATACTTTTATAGAACCTTCTATTATCGTACTACCGACAAAATTAATCCTTAGAGAGTCAACCAGAATACTTATTCAAAATGATCATTGATCATGGAGATTTTTGATGGCGTCCTCCTTTGAGAAGACTAATTAAAGTTTCTTTCCTATCTTCGTCGGCATGACACTGCGTTTGATCTTTCTCTGCCTAATTTGTGGCGCTTGCAATCCAAAAATCATTCAATACAGCAATGAAAAAGCTCATTATAAAGATTTTAAAACCTTTTACTTAGTAAACTCCAAAGAAGATCACCTCAACTCAGCCCAAAGTGAAGAGGTTAATAGCCGACTAGAACCCTACCTAATGGAGGAAATGATCCGACGTGATTATCGTACCGATGCCAATAATCCGGATTTGATTCTGAGGTATGAAATAATCTCTAGTACAGAGGTCACGAGAAACAACAATCAGCAACTCTATTATTATAATCCTTACCCGATCAATCGCTATAACATTAGGGCAGTTATACTTTTGGAACTCATCGATGCACAAACAAAAAAACTCGTTTGGCAAGCAAGTGAAGATATTGAAAGCTCTTTGAGACGTAGAAAAGAAAAGGATCCATTAAAAGGAATCTCAATTGATCTATTTAACACATATTTGTACCGAGCAGGTGATGCTGAACAAGACGAAAGTCTCAAAATTAAATGACAGGTTACGGATTTTTATCGCTAATTCCCCCAATTCTGGCCATCTTTTTGGCTATCAGAACCAAACAAGTGATTTTCTCACTTTTGCTCGGTATTACAGTCGGTTGGATTATTATTAATGATGGCAACATATTCCTGGGATTACTCGCTACTATTGACGCCATTGTCATGGTATTTAAGAGTTCTGGAAACACGCTTACGGTTATCTTTACTCTTTTAATTGGGGCATTAATTCAATTGATTCGCTTTTCAGGTGGAGTCAATGGATTCATTGGGATGGTGCAAAAAAGACTCTCCAATACGTCCCATCCAAAGAGAACCATTCAAGTAGCTGCAGGTCTCACAGGATTTTTAATTTTTATAGAATCTAATATCTCAATACTCACCGTTGGAACCGCCTTTAAGCCACTATTTGATAAATACCACGTAGCAAAGGAAAAACTAGCCTTCCTGGCAGATAGTAGTTCTGCACCCGCATGTATTTTGTTTCCCCTGAACGCTTGGGGCGCTTATATAATGGGTCTTTTGATGACTTATGAACATCTAGATCCTTTCAAAACCTTGCTCTATTCCATTCCATTCAACTTTTATCCCATTCTCACCTTGATTTTTGTTTTCTACTTGGCCTATTCCGGTAAAAGCTATGGTCCGATGCGTCAGTTTGAAGAAAAAGCTGCTAAGGAAGATGAAATAGGACAGCAGGAAATGGTTTCAGGAAATCCCCATTTCATGATATGGCCACTCGTTATAATGGTTTTATCTATGCCTTTTTTCTTAATTTATACGGGATGGGGCACAGACTTTGAAGGCGACATAGCCGCCAATATATGGCACAGTATTGGAAATGGGTCTGGAAGTACTGCGGTAACCTACGCCGTCGTTTTCGCGTTGCTCGTCCTCGCATTGATGATGGCTATTAAAAAAATAATCACCGTTGAGACGTTTTTTACAGAGTGTTTAAAAGGAATGAATGATATGCTCATAATGGCTATCTTGATGGTGCTCGCCTTCGCGCTAGGTGCCTTGTGCAATGAACTTGGCACTGGCCGCTATGTAGCAGAAATCACCTCCAGTTGGTTGTCTCCAGGCTTGGCACCTGTCGTTCTTTTTCTTACCAGCTGTTTTGTTGCCTTCGCTACCGGCACTTCTTGGGGGACTTTTGCCATTATGATAAGTATCGCCGTACCACTCGCGCAAACAGTAGGTATAAATCCCTATTTAAGTATTGCTGCGGTATTAGGTGGGGGTGTTTTTGGGGACCATTGCTCACCCATATCTGATACTACTTTAATAGCCTCAGTAGCTTCAAAAAGCGATCACATAGACCATGTGCGCACCCAGCTACCTTATGCCTTATTTACGGGTGCAATTTCAGTCTTATTATATATTATTGTCGGTTTCGCGTTGGCTTAAAAATCATCACTGTAGATACTAGGTGCCACTTCTCGCAGATTATAATGACTGGCCATCACCTCACCATAAGCGCCCGTTGACCGAATCGCTATGATATCCCCACGCTCAGTGATCGGCAATGACATTCCTTTAGTAAAAGTATCGGATGTCTCGCAAATAGGCCCTACCACATCATAAATACGACGCTCTTTGATAGAGGTGAGATTTTCAATATAATGAAAAGACCTATAAAGAGCCGGTCTGATCAATTCCGTCATCCCCGCATCCAAAATCATAAAATGCGTATTAGCCGCAGGTTTGATGTAGAGCACTCTAGAAATAAGGGAACCACATTGCGCCACCAATGACCTTCCCAGTTCAAAATGCAACCTCTGACCGGGATATAAGTGCAAGTCCTTTTTGAATCGATCGAAATAACCTTTAAAATCAGCCATTAAATGATCCTTTGGATTTTCATAATCTATTCCTAAGCCACCTCCAACATTTACATGGGGCAAGCTAAACCCCTGCTCGACTAACAAGGACTGTACTTGATTGCATTTTTCTATTAAGAGCTCAAATTTAGAAAGGTCTGTGATTTGAGAACCAATATGAAAATGGATACCTATGAATTCGGTATGAGCTAACGACCTTATCAACGGCAGGGCCGCCACAAGTTCGGTTACAGTGATACCAAATTTATTGTCCCTCGTTCCAGTGGTTATGTACTCGTGAGTTCCAGCATCTACATTTGGATTAATTCTCAAGGCAAATCTGGCCTTTTTGCCTAAGGCACCTGCTAATTCATTGAGTACCTTTAACTCTTCAATAGACTCTACATTAAAAGCAAAAATATCATTTTGAAGCCCTATTTTAATCTCTTTATCCGTTTTACCAACCCCTGCAAATACAATGTGCTGAGGATCGAAACCCACCTCTATCGCCTTCCGTACTTCATTCCCACTAACGCAATCAGCACCAAACCCAAATTGCAAAATTTCATTCAAAATGCGTCGATTAAAATTGGCCTTAAACGCATAATGAATTTGATAAGGTCCCTTTCCCAATTGTTTTTGCGCCTCAGTCAGCGTGGCCTTGAGTAGGTCAATATCGTAATAATAAAATGGGGTTTCAATTTCCTTAAACTTCTGAGAATAATTATGTAATGACATCAGCTGCAATATTTATTTTTAGCATCCTGAGAACCTTCAATATTCAATCGCACCGCACGATCAAAATCCTCACAGGCTTCCTTTTTTTTATCCATAGAAATCTCTAAAGCACCTCTGTAATAGAAAGCTTCACCATAATTGGGGTCTATCTTCAATGCCCTATTATAGGCCTTAAAGGCTTCCTCAAAATAGCCCATTTGATGTGCTGCTTTTGCTAACCAAAAATAAGATGGCGCATACCTTTTATTTATACGAATTGCTTTTTGAGCCGCCAGCATGGATTGTCCGAAATTACCCATTTCGTATTTAACTTTGGCTATACTTGTTTGCGCTTCAATATTTTGATTATCAATTTTCAATATTGTTTCAAAATCATTCAATGCCAATTGGAATTTTCCCAATTCCTCAAAACTTCTACCTCGCTTATAAAGTATGGTTACAGTAGGTGCATGCGCCTCCAAATATTCGGTGAAATAATCAATCGCTTTTTGATAGGCTCCTTCTGCGAAATATTTTTCGCCTTCAGGTGAATTATTGCTACAAGCAGCCAAAAAAAAACAGCCAAAAAAATGAAATATATTTGATCATACTTTATGAAAGCGCAAATATATAACCTCAATCATAATCAGGTCCGTATTTTACGTTTTTATAAGCCACAAGAACACAACTTGCCGTTCCAAAAAACATTTGAGCCTCGATTTTAAGCGGAAGTTGATTTTCGTCAGCCGAAATCCAAGCGGTGATCGGATGATTGCCCGTGAAAACCTGATTATTGGGCAGTATAGGGGAAACCTTATGAGCCCTTTGCTTGCCAACCTTGGTTTTCAATATTTCTGTGCCTTCATACACCAAACCAAAATCATAAAAAACATCATCATAAAAAGCATTAAAACGCACCGTATCACCAATCTTTAATAGGCTATAGTCAATATTACGTAGCATCAAATAGCCACTCATTAAATCATACATATCACCTTTGTAATCAAAATAAGTAACTGGTCTTTTGATTCCCTTTTTGGTCTTTTCAACCTTAATTCTGTGAGTTTCTTGATCAAAATAGGTCTTATCTTCACGTGTGTATTTACCTTCTTTAATATCTGAATAAGAAAACATTGGGAGTAAATTAGATTTGCTAATATAGGCCACCCATCGATCATCAACTTTTGCAAATACCTCTAAAAACCCAGCAGTGCCTCCTTTAATCTCTAGGTGATACGAAGATTTATTTTGAAATAATTTCTCGGAAATATTCAAAAAGGCCTCACCTATTGTGAACCAACCATAATTCAACTTGAACGTTAAGACTTCCCCAGCGACGAAACGAGCCTGATGATTTTGTCTTTGTACTGATGAATCAGCTACTTGCGACAAACTGACACAAGAGAAACTCATAAACAAACAAGCAAGTAACATTTTTACATAAGTCATAACCCACATGAGTGTTTGTAGTGTCGCATGCTAACTCATACTGAAACATTATTTTCTCGAAGCGCCGCATTTAAAGAGGTTTTCTTATCGGTGCTTTCTTTTCTACTCCCAATAATCAACGCACAGGGTACTTGAAAATCTCCAGCAGGAAAATGCTTGGTATAAGAACCCGGAATAACCACCGCTCGGTCCGGCACATATCCTTTGTATTCTATCGGTTCTGACCCTGTCACATCTATGATTTTAGAACTTGCAGTGAGTACCACATTTGCACCCAATACGGCTTCTTTCCCAACCCTAATACCCTCTACTACAATACATCTTGATCCGATGAAAGCATCATCTTCAATAATTACAGGTGAGGCTTGAACCGGCTCTAGCACGCCCCCAATTCCTACTCCTCCACTCAAGTGCACATTTTTACCTATTTGAGCACAACTACCCACAGTCGCCCATGTGTCTACCATCGTTCCCTCATCTACATATGCCCCAATATTGACATAAGATGGCATCAAAATACACCCCTTACTAATGTACGCTCCATATCTTGCCACTGCCGGCGGCACTACCCGAACACCCAACTGATCGTAGCCAGATTTTAACTTCATCTTGTCATGAAACTGAAAAGGCCCTACTTCAATCAACTCCATTTTCATCAAAGGAAAATATAAGATTACTGCCTTCTTGAGCCATTCATTTACTTTCCATTCACCATTAATTGGTTCTGCGATTCTTCGACGTCCAACGTCCAAGTCTTCTATAATAGTATTGATGGCGATCGATATTTCTTTTTCTTGCAAAAGAGACCTATCATTCCATGCACGTTCAATCAAATTTTCTAAATCCATATACAAGTCTGTTCTCATTGCCTCAAATAATCGTCTGAGGTAATTCCTTTAAAGTTTTATCCTTGCGAAGCTAACTTGCCTTTTTATTTAAGCAAGGGAATAAGGCTGATTTGTTGTTGAAACTGACCGCTTACTTTCAGGAAAACATCTTTTTAAAAGTACGTAAAAAGTATCAGGTAAGTCTAATGCACCTTCCTTAATATTAAATAAATCACCAATATTCCAGACAACAGTACGTTTTTTTGACGCCTACAATTAAACCCATAAATAGTTTAGAGGGGTGTTTTTCCAACTACCCTCACGCATATGATCGGTTATATTATATAATGTAATACATTAATTAAATATAATTAAATAATTGATATATAGTTATTTATAATATATAAATAAGTCTATACTAAAATAATTTTTAGATTAGTCTAAAAATAATATTAGCTTTGCTTAATGACAAGTCAATTGAGCCTTACCGAAGAAAACTACATCAAAGCCATTTATCAGATTTCATTGGACCCTACCACCAATGTTTCCACGAATGCTCTTGCTGATAACATGCAAACCAAACCTGCAACGGTGAGCGACATGATCAAAAAACTATCAAAAAAGAAATTATTAATTTACGAGAAATATAAAGGAGTATCACTCTCCAAAAGTGGATTATCTACTGCATTAACTATCGTAAGAAAGCACCGACTTTGGGAAGTTTTCTTGGTCAACCACTTGAACTTCAAATGGGACGAAGTACATGAAATAGCAGAGCAACTTGAGCACATTATATCACCAGAACTAGTCGAGCGATTAGACCGTTTTTTGGGCAACCCTAGGATTGATCCTCACGGAGACCCAATACCTGACATCAATGGCAACTTTCACTGCGGACCTACCCACCTACTTTCAGAATTGGCAATAATGGAAATCGGTGTCATCATTGGCGTTAAGAATGACGACCCCCTCCTGTTGCAATATCTAGATAAGGTCAATATCCGATTGGGATTAAAAATAAAAATATTGGAAATCAACACCTATGATGGGTCGGTCAAAATCGAAATAAACGAAGTAGGTAAAATATTTCTTTCTGAGAAAATAACCAGTCAATTACTGATTTCAAAAACCTCATGACCTTATCCTTTATATTTCTAAATTCCACCCTCAAGGCTATACTCCTAGCCATTCTAGGACTTCCAAATCCGACGTTTTATATGTCGTTGTTTTTAATGCTTTTAGCGGCTAGTTATTTATTGGTCAAAAACCGTATTTCGCTTCAATTCATTTGGAATCCTACGGCCGCAAAAAAATCCCTTATCGAAGATGTTTTGAAGCAATTATATCATGTTGAATTGAGTCAAAGAACAACTGACCTAAAAATGTTATCAGGGGCACTGGACGTACCCCTCAAGCGTACCGTTCGCGTAATAGAATCCATGCACAAACAAAATCTCATAACATCAGAAGACGCACATCTTGCCCTCACAAATGATGGGCGATCATACGCTTTAAAAATCATTCGAATACATAGATTATGGGAAAAATACCTTTCTGAAAGAACCGGCTTCGACAAATCTTTGTGGCATGACTTGGCAGAAGCAAAAGAACATCAATTGACCGCTGCCCAAGCCAATGAACTTTATGAGTCTCTGGGCAGACCTCGTTTTGATCCTCATGGAGATCCAATACCTACCGAACTTGGGGAAATTATCGAAATCATCAGCACGCCACTAGCTAGTCTTGGTGTCAATACCATCGCCAAAATCGTCCATATTGAAGATGAACCTAAATCAATCTACCGTCAAATTATCAAAAAAAAGCTTCATATTGGCTCTCACATCAAAATCATTGCTACCAACAATCTCAAGATTATTTTCGAAAGTGAAGGTCAAATCTTTGAATTCTCTACGGTGGTTGCCAGCAACATCAATGCACTAGCATTGAATGAGCAGGATATTTATGAGCAAAATAAGATACGCCTTTCGGCGCTAAACGTAGGTGAAACCGCCACCATAACGGGTATTTCATCCGAATGTCGAGGTGCCAATAGGCGAAGATTGTTGGATCTGGGCTTCATCAAAGGAACCCCTCTAGAAATGGAATATGCAGGTCCAAATCAAAATCCACGTGCCTATAAAATCCGAAACACCTTGATCGCCCTAAGAAATGACCAAGCCGATTTAATACTCATAGAAAAAAAGTAATATGACAGAACTGAAGGCCTGCGATTCATGCGCGTTAAACAATACAGCTCAATTACAAAAATTGGGCATAAATGTGGACAATACAGACTTTGTGGTAGCGCTTGCCGGAAACCCAAATACTGGTAAAAGTACTGTTTTCAATGCGCTGACGGGCCTTAAACAACATACAGGGAATTGGCCAGGGAAGACTGTCACCCGGGCAGAAGGTGGCTATAGTTATGAAAATAAAAAAATAAAACTAATCGACCTACCTGGCACATACTCTTTGCTATCCACCTCTCAAGATGAGGAAATTGCAAGGAATTTTATTCTTTTTGGAAAGCCCGACGTGACCATCATTGTGGTAGATGCCGCTAGAATAGAAAGAAACCTCAATCTCGTATTGCAAATTCTAGAAATTACGGACCGTGCCGTATTGTGTCTGAATCTCATGGATGAATCCAAGAGACACGGTATAGATATTGATGATCGTACGTTATCAAAAGAATTGGGCATTCCAGTAGTCAAATGTAGCGCCATCAAAAAAGAAGGTATTCCTGAATTGCTCAAAACCATCCACCAAGTAGCTACGCGAGAAATCATCTGCCAACCTCACCGCATCAGTGGTTTATCAACCTCTGCTCAAAAAATGGTTGAAGAACTTGAAGCACGAGTCAAACAACATTATCCCGCATTACCCAATAGCCGGTGGATTGCTATGCGACTTTTGGACGGTGATCAACACATCATCGATGCGCTAAAAAACGGTGAATTTGAAACAGCTATTTCCTTATGAAAATTGATAAGACCCAAGAATTATTGAATCTGGCATCTGAACTAAGATGGCAAGTTGGAGAAGGTTTTCATGATACCCTTATTGAAGGTATTTATGCCGATGCCGCTGATATCGCTCAAAAAGTAGAGATCAAGCAAGGTTCAGTACCAAAGTTTAGCTTCGAAAGACAGCTTGATCAAATCTTGACAAGCAAGCGCTTTGGGTTCCCTATCATGATTTTGGTGCTTTCCATCATCTTATGGCTGACCATTCAAGGAGCCAATTATCCCAGCGGGCTGCTATCCACCCTCTTTTTAGAAATTATTTATCCTTTTTTAAAATCATTATCCTCCCAAGTCGGATTGCCCTGGTGGATGGATGGATTTCTTTTGGATGGTGTGTACCTAGCATTAGGATGGGTCATCTCCGTAATGCTACCACCTATGGCTATATTTTTTCCCTTATTTACTTTGCTAGAGGATTTTGGCTATTTACCTAGGGTAGCCTTTAATTTGGATTCGGCCTTCAAAAGATCTGGCGCTCACGGCAAACAAGCCTTGACGATGAGCATGGGATGGGGATGCAACGCCGCTGGTGTCATTGCGACCCGTATCATCGACAGTCCTAGAGAAAGACTTATTGCAATTATTACCAACAATTTCTCACTCTGTAATGGACGATGGCCAACGCAAATCCTTATTGCCACGATTTTCATTGGCGCACTGGTTCCTGATCACTTTTCCACCCTCTTATCTACCTTGGCCGTAATATTAGTTGCCCTTTTGGGGGTGGGATTTACCTTTTTATCCTCTTGGATGCTGTCTCGGACTGTCCTGAAAGGCGAAGTCTCCACATTTGCACTTGAGCTACCCCCATATCGACCTCCAAGGATTTGGAGCACTTTGTATACTTCCTTAATCGATCGCACCCTTATTGTGCTATGGCGCGCGATGGTTTTTGCAGCACCTGCAGGAGCCGTCATTTGGCTTATATCCAATATACCTATTGGAGACCAAAGTATGGCCAATCAGACCATCGATTGGATGGATGGATTTGGTCTATTTTTTGGCCTAAATGGCGTGATTTTATTGGCCTATATGGTAGCCATTCCTGCCAATGAAATAGTCATCCCAACCATACTCATGCTTACCGTCGCCCACTTGGACTTGCTCGGAGTAGGTGTCGGAGATGGCGTTATGTTTGAATTAGATTCCGCCGCTCAAACTGGTGAAATTCTTAGAGCAGGGGGCTGGACATTATTGACTGGGATCAACTTGATGCTCTTTAGTTTACTGCACAATCCATGTAGCACCACTATTTTCACCATTTATCAAGAAACCAAAAGTTGGAAATGGACCACGATTGCTAGTGTCATGCCCATTGTTTTTGGATTCATTGTCACCTTTATTGTGGCGCAGCTTTGGGGGCTATTCGCCTAATGAAAAATATTACTACCTGTTTATTTTGAACAGAGGTGACCAAAGATCTCCTGGTTTTTTTTTGATAGACCTATCAATTGAACCCACTTAGCTTTTAAATTCAATTATCTTTGCTAGCACCTATGAACGCATCTAACGACAATATTGTAGCCCTAGCAACTGCACCCGGTATTGGGGCTATTGGCGTAATCAGAATCTCTGGGCCTGATGCTTTTGAAATCGTCAATAGACTTTTTAAAGGCAAAGACCTACTGACACAAAAAAGCCATACCCTTCATTATGGCACAATAGTTAAAGAAAAAAAGATCATTGATGAAGTGGTCCTCTCCCTCTTCAAAGGACCTCATTCCTATACCAAAGAGGATGTTATTGAAATCTCTTGCCATGGCTCACATTATATCTTACAGCGAGTCATGAGGCTCTTGATTGATGAAGGCGCACGGCTTGCTAGGCCGGGTGAGTTTACCCAAAGGGCCTTTCTCAATGGTCGGTTTGATTTGGCGCAAGCCGAAGCCGTAGCGGACCTCATTGCTTCAGAAAATGAAACCGCCCACCAAGCAGCGATTAATCAAATGCGTGGAGGCTTTTCATTGGTGATCAAAAACCTAAGGGCTGAATTGATCCATTTTGCCGCTATGATTGAATTGGAATTAGATTTTTCTGAAGAAGATGTCGAATTTGTAAGTAGAGCTGCTTTAACCCAATTGATTACTGACTTACAAACCGCTATTGAAGGGCTAATCGAAAGTTTCAGTTTGGGCAATGTAATTAAAAATGGGGTGCCTACCGTCATAGCAGGCAAGCCCAATGCGGGCAAGTCCACCTTACTCAATGCCCTCTTGAACGAGGAAAAAGCCATCGTATCCGACATACCTGGCACTACCCGCGACTTTATCGAAGACGAAATGGTCATCGACGGGGTTCCTTTTCGGTTCATAGACACAGCAGGTCTTCGTACGGCGACCGATCAAATTGAGGCCATGGGTATTGAGCGCACACATTCAAAAATGAAAGAAGCCTCCTTGGTTTTGTATCTCATTGACCTTGCGAGCGACACTATTAAGGCCTATCATAAACAAATACAGGATTTGGAAAAAACGGGAGTGCCTTTCTTGATTGTCGGCAACAAAACTGACCAAGCACAAGAGACGCTCAAAAATATCGTCGCATCCGATATTAGATCAGTTTTGATCACCGCCAGCACCAAAGATAATTTAGTAGGTCTAAAAACCAAATTGCTCGAAGCCATTAATCTAGACCGCTTCAAAAGCAGTAATACAATCGTGACCAATGCCCGACATTATGAAAGTTTGGTAAATACCAAAATGGCCTTAGGGCAAGTAATTGCAGGCATCGATGGGCAGGTCACGAGTGATTTTTTAGCAATGGACATTCGAGAAGCCCTCTACGCTTTGGGTGAGATTACCGGAGAAATTACGAGTGAAGATTTACTAGATCATATATTCTCTAAATTTTGTATCGGGAAGTAATTGCTTTTCTTTTAGTAAGCTAAATACTTCTTATTGTGTGTGTAAAACGTCAGCCTAATGTTTACTACTTAAGAGA
>JABMNK010000049.1 GCA_013204595.1 Flammeovirgaceae bacterium | reverse complement strand
GCTCTAGCTTCCTTATTATCCTGAATTTTACGAAGGACTCGGGTGCAATCCGTATAGAATTCACCTTTTATCAGTTCATAAACATCCAATAGATTTACTTCTTTGCTCGGATGCGTATTGGTTATCGGCATTGTGAAGTAGCTGAATCTAGGCATTGCAATTGCTGGCGATTCAGGGTCTGCAGTTATAGTTGAATTGCCATAAAAGGACTTTTCACCAATTCGTAAATGCATCTCTTTATTCAAAGCATAAAACAACGCTGCATCATTCTCCTTAAAGTGCATGGCTGCAAAATGAAATACATCTCCAGACGATATTGCATGTTCAGTATCAACATGAAAAGCGCAGCCATCTACTATCTTAATCCACAATGTAGGTTTATCTTCATTGAATGGATTCTTGGTGGGTTTACAATCCCTTCCCGAAAGGGAAAGGACAGGATCACCTGGATAGTATTGCCGTAATACATGAGCGTAAATTTTTAGTCCGCTGTGCGTCTTATCTAATATTGATTCTCTACTGGGATTCATGAGCTTTTGGGTTTTAAAATATGAGTAATTTGATTCTAACAAGTCGGTTGTATCAGTGAGCTTATCAGGGAAATTTCGATTTATTATACTGTTTAGTAAGGTTTTATGATCACCTGAGGAGGGCAAAGTCCATTTGATGATATGTGGCGATTTCATCATATTCTGCGCATCAAAATATCATCAACACCAGGAATAGTACTATGGGCTTTAGTATGTTCTCTCGAAAGAAAGCGTTCCGATAGGAGTTTTCCCAGAGATTCGACATCTGTAGGGGCTGGGTGAAATTGACTTAAATTGAAATCAATATCTTCCTCAGTTAACCTCATTTTATATCCTTCCTCCATAATGAGATTTCCATTAAGGATAAGCTTATTAAATTTTCCAGATACAGAGATAATCTCTTCCACCTCAACCGCTAAAAGATTAAGAGCATAGTGACTCATTACACGGTTGTAGTAAAATGTAAAAATGATTCCAAATATGTCAGGGTTTAAATCAAGAAATGGCAAACAATATGTTGCTTCTTGCTTTGGATAAGCGGGGTTAACCCCAGAGTTATACTTATCTCTGACTATTGGGTCCATTGTTTTAATCTCGACAATGAAATCGGGTCTAGGCATGACACCGCTATTCACCATATCAACTAGATCTTGCTCTGTTATTGATTTGTCATAAAATCCAAGACCGTCAACATTGAATATTAGCCAAGGGAATTTCTTGTTTTTTATCATGTATGGAAACGCTAGGTTACTTCTCAACCGATTCCCTCCGCTAATTTTTTTTATATGATTGTTTTTAGTGCCTCTAAGGCCATAATAAAAACTATCAATGAGTATTATTTGTTCAATTCTTCTCCCGTAATGAACAGAATTATTAGCTGATAAATCGGTAGAAGTAGTTCTTACAATCTTCTCATAGAACAATTCAATGGGTGAGTTGTAAATTGATAAATCAAATAGAATAGGTACTTTAGAACCTAATAAGCCATATTTTCGTTGTTCTAACCACTCTCCTTTGGTTTGGTTAGCAGTCGGTATTAAGATAAAATCACCTATTTCTATTTGCATCTCGTAAATATATAAATCTTTTTTTTATAAAACTCAGATATGTATTTTATTTCTATTGATGAGCAAAAAAAAACGAGAATAAATCTCGTCCTAATTCTTAAAAAGCTATGACTTCGGGAGGTAATTTAGGTCTTAATGGTAGCTGAAACTCATCAGCACCATTGAACGTATTGTAAAGGCCCATACTCATCAAAACAGCCCGACTCATAGCTCTCTTTTCAGCAATTTCGACAAGGTATCCAAATGAAGTGGTCTCTGGAGATGCTGAAGTAAAAGTCTCAAAGATTTTTCCCGTTTTTGTTTTTGCAGAACATTTAATAATAACATGAAGAGAATCCCTTTTTTTAACTTTACTCTATTTGCTCGGCCTCAATAATTTTACGAATTCCTGACATCAGGATGAGCTTTATTGTTTTCCCTCGTTCCTCTATTGTTGTGTGATCGACTTCATTTAAATACTCCATCTTTATTTTCATCTAATGTAATTATTATTGTAACCCAATCGACTGTTCTATGTATTGATAAGTCTTTAAAGTTTAAAGAGGAAGCCATTATGTTTTTTTTATACAATTCTGGACGTTCATTTTGAACCCACTCTTTTAGGTCAGACAATTTCGTTAGAAAACGGTTCGATTTCATGACTATGTTCAGTTCTGGGCTTATCAGAATCTTCTGTACCGTAAAAATGTTCCGCTTCATTTTTTAAAATATCAATAGGCGATATTGCTTTGTCGAAACTCCTCCGTTCCAGGAATTTGACAATGTGGAAATATACTAAATATTTAGACATTAAATACGTGTTATGTGTATTAAAGCAATACAAATATACAAAGAATATGTCTCTTATATTAGAGTTCTTTTTCATTACATGCTCAATTTATTGATTACTCTTTCAAGCGTGGCTATCTTCTCCCTTAGCCTAAAAGACTCTGTTTGATCTATATCTGGCCTATTGAACATATCTCCTTCACCCAGGATAATGT
>JABMNK010000048.1 GCA_013204595.1 Flammeovirgaceae bacterium | reverse complement strand
CTCACAATGGAAGAGATGAAGGAAGCTTGGGACTTTTACGTGAAGAAGGACAAGGGCAAATTCAAACCATTGTTTGTATTTGATGATCTAGCCACATTTGACCGCGCCCTTTACAATCAGCTGTCCAATCCTTTAGTCCTACGGTTGTTTTTAGAAACTTATCAGGGAAAGGGATTGCCCAAAAAAGGAACACTGCATTTGGATGTTTGGGGAGATTGGTTAGCGTCCTTCTCAGAACTAGAGCAGTGTTTCTTTAGCGCCCTTGCCGAAGCCATTTGGGAAAAGGGCGAGAATGAACTTTTACTCGACGACGTACTTAATGTTGACCAGCTAAAAGGGTATTTTTCGACGGACCAGTTGAATGCACCTTACCCACGCTTGAGAAATTTGGGCTGGATAAGTCGCTACGTAAAGGACTTAAACGCTTGCGTAGGCCTTACCGTCGAAGGTGCTTTACTTTATTTATTAGGTAAGAGACTTAAAAACCAACAGCCACCCATTGAATTGCCTGCGCTTAAAGAACTATTGCGGTCAGGAAGCAAGATTCAAAAAGCGGGAGTGGGTAACTACTTAGAGCAGCTTGCCCTTCAAGGTGATTTGAGTATAGTCTGCGAGTTAATCGATTCCGGCGAAGAGTTCATAGATGTGAGCACCACTCCCATTTTACTACATCTAAGGACCTCGGGAGTCAATGAAACTTTGAATATCCTGCTTCAGAGCCCTACTGATAATGATTGGCTCGTATTGCTAAAGGCCGACATGGCCTTGGATAAACTGACCTTGCAGCCACTCCGTAGAGAAATGGCAATGGATGCTTTAATCAGATGCGATTTTTCCTCAAAAGCAGCCGTTCAATATGGCTTAAAGGGAATTTTGCTGGTTGACCGTAAAGAAGGAGAAGAATACTTAACCAGAATAGAAAAAAGCGGAATTGAATTTGAAAATGATGCCGAGTTAACCGACCTCCGTGCTGACATATTTACTCGATTTGCCGAATACGATAAGGCTTTGGTATTCTACCACCAATGTTTGGATATTCGGCTTAAAACTCTCGATGCAGAGCATCCAAGCGTTGCCACATCGTATAACGACATTGGCAGTGTATGGAAATCTAAAGGAGCATACGACAAGGCCCTTGTGTTCTATGAAAAATGTCTGGCCATTCGATTAAAAACCCTCGGACAGGAGCATCCAAGGGTTGCCATATCGTATAACAACATTGGCACTGCATGGCATTTTAAAAGAAAATACGACAATGCACTTGAATTCTATGAAAAGAGCCTGGCCATTCGAGTAAAAACCCTCGGACAGGAGCATCCAAGCGTTGCAACATCGTATAATAACATTGGTCTGACCTGGAATTCTAAAGGATCATACGACAAGGCCCTTGAATTCTTTAAAAAGTGCCTGGCCATTCGATTAAAAACCCTCGGAAAGGAGCATCCAAGTCTTGCCGCATTGTATAATAACATTGGCAGTGCATGGCAATCTAAAGAGACATACGGCAAGGCCCTTGAGTTCTATGAAAAGTGTTTGGAAATTCGATTATTGACGGATGACTCTGATTCTAGCAAGATATCGACAATATATTTTACAATTGGAAATTGTTTTAAAGAGTTGCGAAATTATTATCAAGCAATAGATAACTATTCTAAAGGTTTTGAAATTAATTCTATGGGTAGGTTTCCATTTCGAATAGCGCAGTGTTACGAGGCGTTATTAGACTTTAATGCTGCATTTGATTATTATCTGCAATCTGCAGAAATTAGAAAAAATGATGAAGAAGTCGGTCTTGATCATTCGGCTACCCAAGAATCTACAGCAAATGCCATAAGATTAGCTCAACAATTGAGTAGGGAAGATGAATTACCAAAATGGATCTTTGAGAAAATGTAGTGATCAATACTTCTCTTATTAAGCAATTCTTGAAAAAAGGTCAAACTCATACATGAACCCATTTGCTCACCATGGTAAACCAGACCATGACCGAGATGTTTGAGCAGAAGGGGTCAAGTGAAGTATTGAAGTAATCCTAAAGCTAATCTCCAAAACTAAGCGAGTTGTATCGATTTTCAGATTTGATAGCCAATACCATATTTCTTCTTTTTGTCCACATATGAATACAGGGTGATTTATAAACCAAACTAAAAAAGGTATATTTGTTTGGGAAAGTTATGGCTAGAAAGAATGAATTTGATAAGATATAACTATATTAATGTTCTCAAATCATTAGCTATAATTCTGATGGTTTTTGCTAACTCTGCGACTTATTTTTTTTCATCAGAGGTTAATGTTTTTTTTAGAATTATTTCATCTCTGGCAGCACCTTTATTCATTTTTCTCGCAGGGGCTAATCTCAGCTTTTCGAATGAAGCACGCTTTGAGAAGTTTTTGATTCGAGGTGCATATCTTTTTGTTACGGCGGCATGCATTGATGTTCTGATATGGAGAATTGTTCCTTTTGCAACTTTCGATGTATTATATCTGATTTCCTTCGGAATAATAATTTGTGGGATTTTAAGATTTGGTAATTTGTCAGATTTTGCATTTGGAACAGCATTTATATTAGCCGCATATTTGGTACAATCGAATTACAGATTTAAAATTGAGGAGTTTCGGTTGTTTGAAAAAGATTTATTCTCTTCCATTTCCATTAGCTCAAATTTAAAACGCGCACTTGTTGATGGATGGTTTCCAATCTTACCATGGATAGGATTTATGTTTTTAGGCAGATGGGCTATGTCAATTGTTAATAATTTTGATAAGAGAGTGATGACATTTTCATTTATTTGTTTTGTCTCGACTTTCTTCCTATTGGCTTATTCATCGTTGAATTCAATTAGAAATAATTACATCGAAATTTTTTACCCAGTTAATGGATTATTTGTATTATTGGCTTTGTCCTTTTTATTCTCAGCTATTTCTGTGACCTATCTTTTATGTGAAAGAATCTCTTTTAAACTTGAGTCAAAATATTTATTTGGAAGAACGAGTTTATCGGTTTATATTATACACTGTTTTTTTATTTCTTCGTTGGGAGAAATTTTTCCAATTAGGGAAGAATTTGGTTTTTATCTTTTTTGTTTACTACAATTTGCCCTATTCTATGTATATAGTTGGTGCAATGAATTATTTTATGTGAAACGAATCATCTCTAATCTTCCGACCCCAGTAAAAACAATTTTAGGACTATAACACTTACAGAGTAATAAGGTAGAGTAGTAGCCCAAAGGTCAGAGGGAACATATATCTTGAATGGATCTCAATTTTATGCGAAATATTTTTCCAATATTCGCTCTTAATTGAAAGATTGAAAGTTAGGATGGTTTGTGCCATTGCATAAAAAATATATGCATAGACTAAATAAAAGATCTTATCAATTGTTGTTAAATAAGATACTTTGGGCAATGAATCATTTATAGTCCATTGAAAGGCAATTGCTGCAAGTAATGCAGTAACTGTTAAGCCGGAAGCTGTTCCGATTTCATGGTCTGGAATAAAAAACACTAAGTAAGCTAGAATAAGAACTACTATTAGGGGTAAGGAAATTTTCTGTAGTATGCCCGTCGGGTCTCTATCGACCCCGATATTAAACTCTAGCCTAGAGTATTTCTCATTGCCCTCTATTTGAGGATCGCCAAAATTTGTATTGTAAACATAACTAGATTCAACCGCCTTTAAGGATCTTATGGAATATTGATCGCCATTTAGTATTTCAACATTCTCATCGTTAAGAATATTAATGTGGGTAGTGGCATTGTCAGGAACGTAAACTAGAGATTTGATATTGGCTACTGTATTTTCAATGGAGATCTTCAGATTCTGTATGTCGAATGGAAATTTACGATAATCTGATTTATAGGGTATGATTGCTTTACATCGTCCTGATATATAGTAATAGCCATTGGAGCTATCTGCAGTGT
>JABMNK010000047.1 GCA_013204595.1 Flammeovirgaceae bacterium | reverse complement strand
TTGGTTAGAACGCCTGATTGTGGTTCAGGAGGTCGCCGGTTCAAGTCCGGTCTTCCACCCTTAAAAGCAGTTACTTAAGTAACTGCTTTTTTTATTGGCAAATAAAAAAAATCAATCGCGTTTTCTCAAATTCTTGACCCTATTTTCTTGATAAGAAAAGCCAACTTCAGCAAAGTTTATAAGAAAATACTTTTATAATGATTTTTAATGATTAATTTGATCTTCATTTTAAAAATAGTCGCATGAAACATTACCGAAAATTAGGTGCATTAGTATGCTGTTTGCTGCTAACATCCTTTTCTTTAAAGGCGACCAACCATGAATCACTAGACCCAGAAAAATCAAAATCCGATGTCTCTAAGGTGTCAACGCTATCAGAGGATAAGCCTGAACCAGAAAAGACTCCTGATTTAGAAAAAAAAACTACGTCGTCAATTGATTCTACTTATAACTCCTTAATCAAATACAACTTTGTTTTCTATTTCATATACAAGCATAGTTATGAAAATAAATCTAAAAGTAGTATGGAGGCCGTTACAATAGATTAAGGATTGTTTTTAATGAAATCACTGATTTCATTAAGCGTTATTCTTCCTTCATAAAAAGAACTACCAAAAATAACTCCAAAGATACCAGTATCCTGAAGTTGTTTGATGTCGTCCATATTTCTAACTCCCCCTCTGGCATAGATGCATAAATTTGGAAAGTTGGCCACTAATCTTTTGAATAAGTCAAAAGGCGGGCCTTCTAGTCGACCTTCCATTGATATATCTGTAGTCTTTATATATTTAAGGCCTCGATCATAATAATATGCCACATGTTCAAAGAGATCTAGTTGCGTTTTTTTCAACCAGCCCCCAACACGAATTTGCTGGTTCAAGCAATCGGCACCTAGCATGATTTTCTCTCTTCCGTAAGAAATCATCCAAGCTTTAAATAATTCCGGTTTATAAACCGAAACGGTAGAGGCTGTAATGCTATCTGCTCCGAATTCAAAGGCTTTTAACAAATCTCCATCCGTTTGAATTCCTCCTGTATAGTTTATTTTAAGACCGGTGTGGCCCGAAATCAATTCAAGAGTTGGGTAATTGAAAATTGTGCCATTCTCAGCGCCATTCAAATCAACCAAATGAATTGCATTAATTCCTGCATCTTCGAATTGTCTGGCAACATCAAGAGGACTTAGGTCAAATACTTTTTCATTTTCAAAATCGCCTTTAATCAGCCGCGCCGTTCGGCCATCATGAATAGAAATCGAGGGAACAAGTTGCATAAAATGTGGATTTAGTTAGCCGCTTTTTATAATGGGTAAAACAAATATAACAAGTCTCGCTTACTTCGCTTCAATCAATTTAAATCCTTCCCCATGAATAGTGACAATTTTTAATTGCTGATACCTTTTTAAATGCTTCCTCAATTTGGCAATATATACATCCATACTTCGGGCGTTAAAATAGCTATCGTCCTTCCATATTCGTTTAAGTGCTACCGTCCTATCAACTGTTTGGTTTAGATTTTCAAAAAATAATTTCATCAATTCATTTTCTTTAGTTGTCAAGGACACTGTTTCATCATGGATCGTCAATGCATGCTCTTGGTAGTTGTAACGCAGACCCGCTCGTATGTACTCATCTGGCAAATCTTCCTTTTTTTTGGCCGTGGATCTCCTTAACACCGCATTGATCCGAACCAATAATTCCTCCATACTAAACGGCTTGGTAACATAATCGTCACCACCCAAATTGAACCCCTTCAGCACGTCTTCTTGCATAGATTTGGCGGTGACAAAAATTATTGGAATCTCCACATTGACCTTTCTAATATCCTTAGCCAGTGAAAATCCATCTTTCTTTGGCATCATCAAATCGAGCAAACACAAGTCAAATTGTGCATCATAAAAGGCATGTAATCCTGATTCTCCATCGGACCTCAACGTGGCACTGAATCCTTTCATCGTAAGGTATTCCTGCAGGATCTGACCCAAATTGGGATCATCCTCAACGATTAATAATTTTGCTTTACTCATGGGTCAACGGTAATTTGATAATGAAATTGGTTCCCTTATTTAGATCGCTCTCAACCTCAATAGTTCCATGAAAAAGGCCAATGATTTCTTTGGCATAAGAAAGTCCCAAACCAAAGCCTTTCACATCATGTAAATCTCCAGTAGAAACCCGATAAAATTTTTGAAAAATGTTCCTTTGTGCCTCTTTGCTCATACCGATTCCATGGTCCTTTATAGACAACACAAGAGTCTCGAAGCGCTCTTGAGTCCTAATAATGATATTGGGTGCATCTTGCGAATATTTAATCGCATTATCTAACAAATTCAATAACACACCAAGCATATGCCCCTGGTCTCCTTTGATCGTATAGTGATGTGCATTCAAGGCTAGGTTTAAATAACCAGATTTATTCTCAATTTGAATAGAAATCTTTTCTACGGCTTGTCTAATAATCTCATGAACATCTATGGTGGTTAAAGCCAATTTCAATTCCTTACGATCAATTTGTGCCATTTGTAACACATGGGATACCTGTGAACTCAATCGTTTGTTTTCCTCTCCAATAATCCCAAGGTATTTCATCTTCATATCGATGTTCTGTGAAATCTCTTTATCCAAAAGCGCCTCTACCGCCAATCCAATCGTAGCAATCGGTGTTTTAAATTCATGAGTCATGTTATTGATAAAATCGGTTTTCATTAAGGATATATTTTTTTGCCGAACAATAATATAGACGGCATAGCCAAAACAAGCAAGTATGAGTAGGACCAAAAGAGCTGAGCTAGACAACGTCAACAAAATTTTTTCTAATAGATATTTTTTTTGTTCTGGAAAATTTATCAATAATAAGCTAGGTTCACCTAGTAAATCATTTGGAAAAAGATTGGTTTTAAAATCGGTCTTCAAGACTTGATCCTTGGCCAACGGATCATTAATCCCAACTAGCTGCCCTGAAAGTGGCTCAAAAACAGCGTAGTCATAATCCAGGTAGATGCTCTTTTGCGCCAATTCAAACTTGAGAAGTGAATCAAGTTGTACTAAATCCAACCGATTAACAAGTTTTATCTGAGGGTGCATCATTTCTTCCAACAAGGTCATCATCATATTGGATTTATTTGAAACCTTTTTCAAAGCTTGGTCAAAATTATGAATGGGAAGGCTGATCCCTAAAGAATCTAAATAATTTCCAAATATTGATAAAATGGCCGGATCCATCTGTACGATTTCATTCGGCGAAGAAAAAGGATAATCAGTTTTACGTATTGGAGCATTCCCATACGTCTGGGTCATGATTTCCATAGAAAAATTAAAAGTGCCCAATCCGTCGATACTATCCTGAAAACTTACGATTGATCCTCCTCCACTAACCGTTGATGGGGCAGAAAACTGTCTTTTTAAGATGGCCGCTGTATTTATTTTACTATTGGTATTGGATTGCCTAAGTTTCTTATCCACAAAGGTTAAAGCTTCCCTCCGTTCCAGCTTCTCAGCTACTTTGAACAACGAGGTCATCACATCTCGCTGGAATCTATCCTTGTTCCCAGAAATTACGGAATTAATCCAATACCATTGGAAGGCAATAAGTCCAATGACTGCAATGCTCATTAAGCCTATTATCCATCCCAATCTATTTTTACTCATAGATCAAAAATAGACAGTTAACCGCGTTAAGTAATAGGCAGTTAACCGTTTTTAACAATTAAATTGAGAGAAAATGGCACCTGGCTATCAAAAATGTGGGAAGTACTGGATTCGAACCAGCGACCCCCGCCCTGTCAAGGCGATGCTCTAAACCAACTGAGCTAACTTCCCTTAATTTACCCAATCAACGTGAAGCAACAATGCTGCACCTAAACCGATCAGCCAAACTTAAATAATCGAAGATTAACTATGCAACTATTTTATAAGTATTCGAAGATATTTTTTGACTCCCTGACTTGATCTTCGTTTTTCGATTATTGTATTCAGCAAGGCCTACCCCAGAAATTCGCGATTTATTTTGGAGAAAGGGCAAGGCTATGAGATATTTGTTTTTAATCAAAAATTATTTTTTGATTAAAAAAGAAGTCTTATCTGCACTTAGTTTTAGCGTGGTCTTAACATTCCAATATTATCAACCAAGTCTTATCGAACCCCTGTATCATTGCTTCTTGCAAGCATTTTTAGAGATGGATAGACCAATACCTCTCTCTCTATTTGATTTTTCAGCCCGAATGAAAGATAAATTGGGTCTTAATCCACACTTGAGCGGTTTAATGTTTGAAGAGAATGAAATGGTCGGGTTTGTCCTACATGCGCACGGAGAATGTCACGGTAAACAGGTAGTTTACAATGGTGGTTCAGGAGTAATTCCTAGCTACAGAGGTCAAGGCATCATAAAAAGGATTTATCAATCCCTTTTGCCAACACTCGTTGATACGGGCTCAAAAAAAGTCTTATTGGAAGTAACTACCGATAACCTACAAGCACTTAGGATCTACGAATCTTTGGGATTTAAAAAAAAACAATTATATCACAACTTCAAAGGAACTATCAACGCTATAAGTATGATACAAAATCTTCGATTTTATGAATCTCAAGATTTTAAACTAGAGAGATTTAAAGATTTTTGTGACTTTTTACCACCATTTATAGATGCGAATGACCGAATATCTGCAAATTGGAAATACGAAAGATTAATGGAAATTTACCACCAAGAACTCGTTGTTGGCTTTGTGATTTTCCAAAAGCATTTGGGACGAATTTCACAAATAGCCGTAAGAAAAAACATGCGAAGAAAAGGTATTGGCACTTTGCTACTTTTGCAGGCGCAACGAATTTGTCAACGAGAATTAACCCTTATGAATATCCCTGAAAAAGCCATAAGTGTTATTGATTTTCTAAAATCAATAGGATTTAAAAAATACATGGATCAATACGAGATGGAGCGACCATTATGAAGTTGACTTGGTCCACTTTCACTCAAAATGTTTCGGGCAAAGAAATAGCCAAGAGCAGCGACTCGATCATTCGGGAATTGTGTTACGATTCACGGCTGGCTGCTTCGCAGGATGATTTGCTTTTTTTTGCTATTAAAAGTGAACGAGGAAATGGTCATGACTTTATTCCAGCATTATATGACAAAGGGGTCCGCTGTTTTGTTGTAGAACAGCTTTTGGAAATAGGCCATTATCCAGGAGCTAATTTTTTGTTGGTTCACGCTAGCATAAAATGCCTCCAAGAATTAGGTCAATATATAGTTTCTCAGCATAAAATACCGATAGTCGGCATCACAGGCAGCAATGGTAAAACGTATGTGAAAGAATGGTTATCCACCCTTCTATCTGAAAAAATGATTGTCGCCAAAAGCCCCAAGAGTTATAATTCGCAAATTGGGGTCCCCCTTTCTGTATGGCAATTGGATACGCATCACCAAGTAGGGGTTTTTGAAGTCGGTATCTCCCAAGAGGGGGAAATGAACGCCTTAGCACAAATTCTTCGTCCCGATATCGGCATATTTACCAATATTGGACATGCCCATGATCTAGGATTCACAAGTCTCGATCAGAAGATTTTGGAAAAGGCAAAACTCTTTACCAATACCAGACACATCATATGCAGTCGATCTCATCAAAAAATATTTGACTATTTAAAACAAACTTTTCCAAATGCCCTTGTTGATTGGTCTACTTCAGATCCCCAAGCGCGCTTCTTTTACTCCCTGACAGGAACTACTGCGAAAGTCTATTACGCGCAGCAGACTTATCATTTTCAACTACCTTTTTCGTTTGACATTTGGATAGAGAATGCCCTGCACGCCATTACTGCGGCCATTATTAGCGGACTCAGCGAAAAAGAAATTCAAGTCGGTCTGAACAAACTCAAATCAATGGAGATGAGATTGGAGATCAAAAATGGCCTAGACAATTGCTATTTGATTGATGATACTTACAACAATGATTTGCAAGGACTTTCTGTCGCCCTTGATTTTTTAAAACAACAACTTCAGCGAGGAAAAAAAACCCTCATTTTAAGTGACATTCAGCAATCTGGAATGTCAGATCAAGTCCTCTACCAAGCCATTAATCAACTTCTAGTGGGCAATCAGATCAATAAATTGATCACAATAGGGCTCCGCATCGCTCAATTTAAAGAGCTATTTGAAACCCCAACCATCTCTTTTGATTCCGTTGAAGCATTTCTCACAAATCCACCTTCCTTTAGGGATGAGATGATTTTGGTCAAAGGGGCGAGGAAATTTGCATTAGAACGCATTATTGGTGTTTTAGAAGCTAAAAAACATCGAACTCAGCTAGAAATAAGGCTTGAGTCCATCATTAACAATCTAAATCAATATAAAAATCTGCTCACCGGCAACACAAAGATAATGGCCATGGTCAAAGCCTTCGGTTATGGGGGCGGCAGTCTTGAAATAGCCAACTTACTTCAATACCATAGAATTGATTATTTGGGCGTTGCCTATCTTGACGAAGCTATTCAATTGAGAACTAATGGAATCAAAACTCCCATCATGGTGATGAATCCTGACTTGGAACAACTTGATTCATACGGCCCATTTGGACTGGAGCCTGAGATTTATAATTTGGCAGGTCTTAAAAAAGTTTTATCATTGGACAATCCACCTCATATCCATTTGAAAATTGATACGGGCATGCACCGCCTTGGGTTCAGCTTAGAAGAAGTTCCGCTGATCCTCTCATTGATTGAAGGTCATTCGGTCAATATAGCAGGTATATTTACCCATTTTTCTTCTGCTGATTTAAGGAGCGCCGATGACTTTACCAGACAACAAGCCGCGCAATTTGAACTTGCTTACCATCAGCTTACCAAGCATCTATATGAGAAGCCACTGAAATACGCCGCTAATTCTACCGCCGTGGTGAGATTTCCTGAATATCACTTTGATATGGTTCGAATCGGTATTGGGCTTTACGGGTTTGACCCCTCTAAGTCACTGAATCTTGTCGCGATAAGTACCCTAAAAACTAGGATATCTCAAATAAAGGAAGTAAAAAAAGGGGACAGTATCGGGTATGGGAGAGGGTGCATTGCCGATCGAAATTTGCGCATCGCCACTGTCCCTATTGGTTATGCAGACGGGTATTCTAGGGTACTTGGGAATGGGCATGGTCGTATGAAGGTTGCCAATCAGCTAGTCGATACTATAGGAAATATCTGTATGGACATGACCATGCTCAACGTGACCGACGTCCCCTGTGAGGAGGGAGAAACAGTGATCGTTTTTGGAGAGGCTCCAACCATTGAAGATTTAGCCCACTGGGCCAATACGATTCCTTACGAAATTTTGACCAATGTGAGTCAGCGTGTGAACCGAATATTCATCGCTTAAATCCTTCTAGTGCTTCTCAGATATTTTCTGAAGGGATTTGTTTTTCTTTTACTTAAATTGTTAAAGCAAAAACAATACGTATCGTGATGAAAAATAACATATTACTCCCATTATTTAGCTGCCTATTTATGGTCTCTTGCCAAAATAAAGAGCCCGAAAAAAGCGAACCGAAATCTACTCAATTCGCGCAATCTACCCAAGGGATGGCGGTAGCAGCCCAACCTTTGGCCGCGGCTGCAGGTCAACGGATTTTGGAGATAGGGGGAAATGCTGCGGATGCAGCCATCGCAACATCATTTGTACTCGCTGTCGTTGAGCCTACTATGAATGGCATCGGTGGAAGAAGTCAAATATTGATCAGAAAAACAGATGGCTCCTTCCAGGCATACAATGCCATGACAGAAATCCCGGCAGCCTACCTTGCGCCAGAGAAACCAGTGCCTTCTGGCTATGGCACAATAGCGATTCCTGGACTAGTCGCAGGTCTTATGAGATTACACAAAGAACATGGCTCACTCCCACTAGAAATCATCATGGAGTCGGCCATCAACATCGCGACCCAAGGATTTGAGATTTTGCCAGGTGAGGCGGCCCGTCATCAAGTGGCCCTTAAATTCATGCGCCAAGATCCTGGATTGAGACGTCAAATGTTAAAACAAGATTCACTTAATTATAAAGTAGGTGAAGTACTCAAGCAACCTGATCTGGCCCAAACCTTAACAAGAATAGCTAAGACAAATGGGATGGACTTTTATCACGGGGAAACAGCTCAGCGCATCGCAGATGATATGCACGCAAATGGTGGTTTTGTGACAGCCACAGACCTAGCTAATTACAAAGCCCTTAATGGAAGATACCTGACTATCAAGTATCGTGATTATGACATTCATACCATAGCCGCTCCTGCTGGTGGTGGCCTTGTGGTCAAGGCATTAAACATTCTCGAGCAGTTTGACCTGCAAAGCATGAACGACGTCGAATGGGCTACCATAATGAATCAAGCCTTAGCCATTGCCGCTAATAGCCGATTTGATGATTATGAGGAAGGCGACCTATCCATTGTTGCAAGTAAATCTTGGGCCATAGAACAAGCTAAGAAAATACGACATGAGCCTATTTCCAAAAGCGCAGAAACCACGACCCTAGCTGATCCCCAAAATTACCTAGCCTCTGCTGTAGATTGGTCTGGAAATACCTGGGGAGCCAACAGTCATCACACCACACATTTCGCCACAGCCGATTGTCAAGGAATGGTGGTGTCAATCACCCAAACCCTTGGGCCACTTTTTGGATCCAAAGTCATAACACCTGGTCTTGGGTTTGTTTATGCCGCTACTATGGGGGAATATTTATCAGGCACCGATCAAGCACCGGGAGCGAGGCCAAGAACAACCATAGCGCCTACCATAATTACCAAAAATGGCGTTACCATTATGGCCTTAGGGGCTGCCGGAGGACTGACCATCTTGTCAGGAATAGTACAAACTATTTCGAGGTTTATCGATCAGAATAAATCGTTGAGAAGTGCTGTCCTAGCACCAAGAATAGAACCAATCGTCACCTTTGATAGCGTTTCTGGAAACTATAGGGCCCAAGCATTGAAATTCAATGCTGAATGCACACCAATAAATGGTTGGGCATTTTCTGATACGTTAAAATGGCAAAACGCTGGCTTCGAAGTGACCGCCATAGAAAAATATGGCGCCTTTTCCAGAGTACACGCATTGTCTTTCGACGAGGCCAGTGCGCACTGGTCTGGCGCGGCGGATGCCGATTGGGAAGGTGCGGCATTTGGGGCCCGCGTTTCAGATTGCCCACCTAAATTATGAGCTCTCTAGAAGGTAACATTTAATAATTATAACTACTTTTTTATTAAATAATTTGGTTTTAATCTTTCCTATCACTTAATGCTTAGATTCTTATATCGATTTATTCCAAATTAAGCATCTTTGCATTGTGATGCAAAAAGAGATTTCAGATATTAAAATTGGATTATTAGGCGGCGGACAACTCGGGCGTATGATGATTCAATCTGCAATGAACTTCAACTTGGATATTGCCATAATGGATCCGGATCCGAATGCCCCCTGTGCACATTTGGTCAAACATTTTACAATTGGCGATCTGACTGATTATGACGCCGTCCTGGCATTCGGAAAAGACAAGGATCTCATTACAATTGAAATAGAAAACGTAAATACTGCCGCCTTAAAAACCTTATCACAAAATGGGGTCAATGTATTTCCACAACCAGAAGTCATTGAGCTCATCCAGGACAAGCGCAAACAAAAGAATTTTTATCGTGCACAAGGAATTCCAACTGCCGAATACGTATTAACAGAATCAAAAGAAGATGTACTGAGGTATCAAGAGATGATCCCCGCGGTGCACAAATTGGGCATTGAGGGTTATGATGGGCGTGGTGTTCAGATGATTCGTACGGTAGAAGATCTTGATAAAGCCTTTGATCGACCAGGTATTTTGGAGAAATGTATTGATTTCCAAAGTGAAATCAGCGTCATTGTCGCCAGAAACGAACGTGGTGAAGTTGCCACATTCCCTTCAGTGGAACTGTCCTTTCATCCAGAAGCAAACCTTGTGGAATTTTTATTTTCTCCTGCGGACATCTCTCCACAATTGGAACAGAAGGCACAATTACTAGCCATAGAAGTGATCTCCAAATTAAAAATGGTTGGTTTATTGGCTGTGGAGATGTTTCTGACCAAAGATGGGCACCTACTTGTCAATGAAGTAGCCCCTAGAACACACAATAGTGGTCATCATACTATTGAGGCCAATCAGACTTCTCAATTTGAACAACACCTACGCGCGATCCTAAACTTACCCTTGGGGAATACCAATACACTAGTTCCTGCAGCCATGGTCAATCTATTGGGAGAGGCCGGTTATACTGGTAATGCCCGATACGAAGGGATGACGGAGGCCTTGTCCTTCGATGGTGTTCATGTCCATCTTTATGGAAAAAAAATAACAAAACCCTATAGAAAAATGGGGCATGTCACTATTACGCATCAAAAGTTATCAACGCTAAAAGAATATGCACAAGCAATTAAGCAAATATTAAAAGTAACAGCATGAGCAATCCACAAGTAGGAATTATTATGGGCAGTCGGTCGGATCTCGACGTAATGTCTGAGGCAGCAGAAGTATTAGAATTACTTGGAGTAGCAATTGAAGTAACTATTGTCTCGGCACACCGCACGCCAAACCGAATGATCGAATACGCTGAAAAAGCAAAAGCTAGAGGGCTCAAAGTCATTATTGCTGGGGCCGGCGGGGCGGCTCACCTTCCAGGTATGGTTGCCGCTATAACTACCTTACCCGTTATTGGCGTCCCAGTTAAATCAAGGAACTCAATTGACGGATGGGATTCTGTGTTATCTATTTTGCAAATGCCGGCGGGGATTCCAGTCGCAACGGTTGCCCTCGATGGCGCCCAAAATGCTGGTATATTAGCTGCCCAAATTTTAGGGGTATTTGACGATTCAATCGCCGAGGAATTGACAAAATTCAAAAAGAAACTTGAAAGCAAAGTACTAGAAAATGCAGCTGATCTGGAACGAAATGGCTGGAAAGGAAAGCCCATCGGTTTCAAATAAAAGGACTGAAACATCTGCTTATTTTTTTATCGACTGGCCGAAAAATATACGATGGAATCCTGTTTTGAAAATAAATACCTTTTTGGGTTAGTTTGACTTAAATATTGTAACTTAATATTCATGAATGCATTTTATTTTGATCTCTTTTTAAGTGTCATTACCTATATGATTTTGTTATTACTGATTTTTACAAAATTCAATATTAGGCATCCTCATCAGCAAAAAAAAGACCAAGACGAAGACGGTGGATTGCTTTTTGACATTGATACCGTACCCACTCTCGATTTACCTCCAGGAGTGACGCTCCCTGAAAGTCCGCGAATACCAAAAAAACACAAAGAATTTGTCTAAAAAATCTCGGCCATTACCTGGAAAGTGGCCGTATCTGTCATTACCATTTTCTGAATCCCCGATATTTCAAAGGAACGTACCATTCCATCGACAAAATTCATTTTAAAATTTCTTCTAGAAATAAATGCAGCGGCTGCATCGTCGTCTTGATAAACACCTGTAATAGTCTTTATTTTGCCATTATCAAACCGTATCAAAAGCTCCTTTACAGGTATCTTGGTCGTTTTTTTTGCCCTGTAGATGATTCCCTTAGCATCGCTTTGAACATCAATACCCCCTGAAAAACTTGATTTATTCAATTCTAATGATTTAAAAATCTTAAGTTCAGATGACCAATTAATCTCCTGCGCTTTAAATCTTTTAGTCTCTTTTTTCCCTGCTATTTCAACCTCTTTTTTAAAACCCATCTGCTGTTCAAAGAGCAAATGACTTTGTGCGGCAACTAAAGAATCCATAGAAAAATATAAATGATCGGTGTTTTTGTTACCCGACTCAAGAGAGCACGCAGCAAAAAATAACGAAAAATAGAGGAAATAGCGCATATCAAATAAGATTTTCTCCTGTCATTTCTTTTGGGATTTCAATCCCCATATATTTCAAAATCGTGGGAGCTAAATCACCTAACTTACCAGATTTTAAAGGACCTTTCAAGACTGGATCTACTATAATTAAAGGAACCAAATTAGTCGTATGGGCCGTATTGGGTGTTCCATCCTTATTGATCATAAAATCAGAATTTCCATGATCTGCAATAATGAACGTCGTATATCCATTTTCCAGTGCCGCCATTACCACTTTTTCCGCACAACGATCTACCGTTTCGCATGCCTTTATCGCCGCTTCAAAAACACCCGTATGTCCAACCATATCTGGATTGGCGAAATTGAGACATACGAAGTCTGGCCATTTCAACTGTAACTCTGGAATGATGGCATTTTGAATGTCTTCTGCACTCATTTCTGGCTGCAGGTCATAAGTAGCCACCTTGGGTGATGGGCATAACAACCTCTTTTCTCCAATGAATTCACTTTCCCTACCTCCAGAAAAGAAAAAAGTCACATGCGGATATTTTTCTGTCTCGGCTATTCGAATCTGCTTTTTACCGGCACCCGCCAATACTTCTCCCAAGGTATTGGCTAGATTGTCTTTTGTAAAGACTACTTGGACGCCTTCAAATGTGTCATCATAGCTGGTCATGGTCAGGTAATGCAACTTCAATTTTTTCATCCCCTCATTGGGGTAATCATGTTGCGTCAAAACTTCCGTAATTTCTCTACCACGATCTGTACGAAAATTGAAGCACATGACGACATCTCCTTCTGCAATTCGACCAATGGCTTGTCCTTGCTTATCCGCCACAATTATTGGCTTAATAAATTCATCTGTAATGTTTTCTTGATAAGAAGCCTGAATAGCACTCAATGGATCTTTCGCCATGCTGCCTACCCCATGTACCATACCATCATACGCCAACTTTATACGCTCCCAACGTTTGTCACGATCCATTGCGTAATAACGACCTATCACAGAGGCAATTTTACCCACATGCCCATCCAAATGTCCCTTTAATTCACTCATGAATTTAAACCCACTTTTGGGGTCGCAATCACGCCCATCTGTGAAGGCATGAACAAACACTTTTTTGCAGCCATGGCTTTCCGCGGCATTAATTAATCCTTTAAGATGATTGATATGAGAATGAACTCCTCCATCAGATACCAATCCCATAAAGTGAACAGCTTTATTTTCTTTTTTGGCATATGAAAAGGCATCTATTAGTGTCGAATCCATTACAAAAGCACCGCTTGCAGCGGCCAAATTGATTTTTACAAGATCCTGAAATACCACTCGGCCAGCGCCCAAATTCATGTGACCAACTTCCGAGTTGCCCATTTGTCCCTCGGGTAGACCTACCGCTAGCCCAGAGGCTTCTAAGGTACTGTTGGGGTATTTTGGATAGAGACTGTCTATAAAGGGAGTTGACGCCCTATCTACTGCTGATACGTTTTTGTCAGTAGCGATTCCCCAACCATCAAGAATCATTAAAATCACTCTTTTTTCCATTTAGCAAATATAACCTAACCGTATATGTGGCTGAATGAATTCTTTGTATTTTACAGACGAATTTTTTTCCTTCTTTTTATCACGTTAGTCTGATCATGAAAAAAGTAATCATTAATGCGTTAGTAATTTTTGGTTTATTTACTCGAGTTATTGCTCAAGATCAACTCCTGCAAGATATAGCCACCTCTTTAAGAGCGAGCAACGCTCACCAACTTGTGAATTACATGGGTATCAGCACCAAAGTGAAAACACAAGAGGAAACTAAGTACCTAAATAAAGTATCAGCCGAAAAAGCCCTGCGCGAATTTTTCAACGCCAACAAAGTCAAAGATTTTCAATTTACCACCCCAGCAAAAACAGTCAACAGCATGTTTTATATCATTGGTGAATATTTGACCTATGAAGGGGCTTCCTACCGGGTATACCTACTTTTTAAAGAAGAAAATAAAAAACATGTTTTGTCTACGCTCTCTTTTAGCACGGAGTAATGCATACGCAATAATTTAGCACTATGTATCTTGACTATTTATCAACGTCTAAACTTCAAGAATTTATCCAAAATGCGTTAGCAGAGGATCATGGGGATGGCGATCACTCTTCGATAGGAAGTATTTCAACAAACACCGCAGTTAATGCGCAACTGCTGTTCAAAGATGCTGGTATCGTTGCTGGTATGGAACTGGCCAAACTGATTTTTGAAACTGTTTCAGAAAACATCTATTTTGAGCCTTTCAAAAAGGATGGTGATCCGATCCTGTCAGGAGAAATTGGATTTCAAGTAACTGGAAATGCCCGTGACGTACTGGCCGCAGAACGATTAGTGCTCAATTGCATGCAAAGAATGAGCGGCATCGCCACTTATACTCATTTTCTCAACGATCTCATCAAAAATTCAAAGGCCAAACTCTTGGATACTCGCAAAACCACTCCGAATTTTAGACTCGCTGAAAAATGGGCCGTTACAATAGGTGGTGGCCTGAATCATCGATTTGGTCTCTACGACATGGTCATGCTTAAGGACAATCATATTGATTTTGCCGGAGGGGTTCCTAATGCCATCAACTCGATTATTTCTTACTTAGAAAAATCGGGTAAACAGTTAAAAATAGAAATTGAAGTGCGAAATTTGCAAGAGTTAAAAGAAGTCCTTAGCGTAGGGGGTATTCACAGAATTATGCTGGACAATATGCTTCCCTCAGAAATGAGGCAAGCCGTTGACTTGATTGGAGGAAAATACGAAACAGAAGCTTCTGGAGGAATTACGGAAAAAAGCATCGTAGAAATCGCAGAAACAGGGGTAGATTATATTTCAGTGGGAGCACTCACCCACTCCTACAAAAGTTTGGATATGAGTTTAAAAGCAATTTGAATAATGATCGTAAGAACAAAAAAATACCAATTATCAACCAAAAAATATATAGGATTTGCTTTAGCTGGCGTACTTAAGCAGCAGTGGTGGGTATCTCTGATTTATGTCACCATTTGTGGTGGGTATTTATTGATCCCTAATTTATGGTGGATCATCGGGGGAACCATCGCCCTGACATTGTATGTTTTATTTTGGCTGATTCAATTTGCTGGTGTTACCCAGCTAGAGCAAAGTAAATTTTTGTTCGAAAAGCTCTCTTACGAACTTTCCAGTCAGCAACTCCTTATCAAACTCAATGCAAAACAGGGAATGCCCATGAAATGGGAGCAGATCAAACGGGCTTCATTAAAGAAAGATGCCTTTCTTCTTTTTGTCAGTAAAGCGCAAATGATCCATTTGCCCTATCGTATTTTTAATAGTGACAATGAGGTTAAGTTTTTTGAAACTATTTTGAGGCGAAAGGGCTATATCAAGTAATGAAATCCGAAAGCTCGGATCAAGTTAACAAGGCAAAAATAAAGGCTGCCCGATACTGCGCAGGCGCCGAGAGATCGCCCCATCAGGTACTCGAAAAACTGCTAAAATATGGGCTGTCAGAAGACGAAGCGCAGCAGACATTGGGACAACTTCAAACAGAAAATTTTACAAATGAACATCGCTTTGCAAAAGCTTTTATCCACGACAAATTTCTGTTTAATAAATGGGGTAAGTTGCGGATTTCCATTGAGCTCAGAAAGCATAATATCTCACTTTCTGTTATTGAAAAAGGCTTAAATACCCTTGATAACAATGAATATCGGCTCATGATCGATGAGCTACTTTCCAAAAAGTGGGATCAATTAACGCTCACTGAACACTTTTTAATTAAAAAGAGAAAAACTTGCCAATTTGTAATCTCAAAAGGCTTTGAAGGTGACCTTGTCATCAATCAATTCCATAAAAATTACCCATCTAAGCGCTAAAGATTATTGTTGGCCAATGACCGTGGTTATTTCCAAGCTCCACGTAAAAAACGTAGCCAATTACCCCCGCAAATATTTTCAACATCTATCTCATTATACCCTCTCAACCTTAATAGCGTAGGTATTTTCTGCAAATCTGCAATGGTATCCAAGTCAAAAGGAACTTGTTCTGTTCCAAAGGCACCATCCAAATCCGATCCAATAGCCGCATGCAGCGAATTGCCACTCAACTGACAAACATGATCAATATGGTCGACTACTGTACTTATAGAAACTTGCCTCTCGAGTGGGGTTGATTGGCCATGCAGCCAATTCTCAACAAGCATCCATGCATCAAAAGCCGCTCCAATAACTGCCCCACGCTCGATCAGGACCTTGAGTTGTTCATCAGAAAATTGACGATGATGTGGGACCAAGGCCCGGCAATTGTTGTGACTTGCCCAAACGGGGCCTTTGAAATGGTCCATTGCCTCCCAAAAACTTTCGTCACATAGGTGGGTTGCATCCAAAATCATATGAAGATTCTCCATCTCTGCCAATAGGGACTTTCCTTTATGACCTATTCCCCCATTTGCATTGGTGCCCTGCGCATAGGTGCCTGGCCCATAATGGGCAGGACCTATGGCACGCAATCCATTTTCATAAGCCCGCTCAAGATGCTGAAAACTGATAATAGAATCTGCCCCCTCCAAAGTAAGCACATAACCAACGGGACCTTCTCTTACTTCCTTCGTATTCCAAAGATTCAAATGATCTTCTAGATTTTCTAGGTCCCTTATTTGTCTGAGATGACCATCAAATTCCATAGCTTGGTACCAAGCCAATTGACCTTGTGTCTGAGCCCATGCCTGATGAGGAGAATTCCAACTGGCGCCCGGCAAATTATTGCTCTTCTTTGTATATCTGGCAATTTGTGTGGCGAATACAAGGCCTACATTTCCCTCTTTCAACTGTCCAAAAGACACCGTACCGTTACTTCTATCAGGCTTGTCTTTGAGATGTTGCTCAGAGGCTCTTATCACTTCAATTTGCCAACGAAGATCTCGATTCCACTCCAATGCATTCATGGAAAGATCCAAATGACCATCTACGATAAAGGATTTTTTCATAATTGATAGGTTCTCTTTCGTGATTCAATTTTCCAAGAGGCCACCACCTCTTGCTGTGCAACGACCAGTATTTTTTCATGAAGGGCCACTGTGGGACAAATGTGCCAAGGTATACCAAATAAAACAGCACCAACCTTAAGATTATCACTACTTTCAACCTCCAAAATAAGATGCTCCTCACTTTGACTTACCCAATGGTAATTTTTCAATTCAGGGAAAACTACTGGGGGCGTCTTCATTTCCGAAGCCACAGCCTTATGACCCAAATCGAGGCAGATTAAATGAGGTGCCGGCTTACTAATAATGCGCGTCATCAGTACTGCTGCCACTTCGAACTTCAAATCTGGAAAATGATGGGAATATCCCGCATCCCAAAGTAGGCTGGTGCCAGGAGAAAGCATACGGCTCGGATACTTTGCATGAACTGGAAAAGTAATGCTTCCTCCACAGATTAACTCAAGTGGGGCTCTTCGTTCAAAAGACCTGATCAACTGCCCAATCTTCTCAAATTCTTTGGTTACCTGCGCCGTTCTTTTGTTGAGGTCAGACTCATGATTGTGCCCGTCATAAGCATGAAAGCCTTTGATTGTCAATAAAGGATTTTTGTCAATGGAAGAAATGAGATCCGTAACCTCCTCTAGCACGATGCCTGTACGGTTCATTCCGACATTGATGTCAATAAAAAGATTCAAATGACTCCCCCTTAATTTTTGATCCCATTCATCTAACTGAGCTAAATCGTCAATTAAAACGCTAAATGATGTTTCAGGATACTTCCGTTGAAGTGCGAGAAAGGCCTCTTGATTTGGCCCGACAATGGGATAAGCCCAAAGCACATCTTTCACCCCACAAGAGGCCAACATCTTGGCCTCCATCAACGTAGCGCATTTAAATTTGGTTATGTCTTGCGACATTTGTAATGCCACAAGCTCAGCGTTTTTGATGGTTTTTACGTGAGGCCTTAACCGGCTGGCAGCACCTGCTATACGGATCATCTCAGAAATGTTTTGCTTGGCCCCATCCAGATGAATGATTAAAGCAGGGGTCAATAGTGAAGAAACATTTTTAAGATGGTACCACACGTTCTAATGAATTTCAAAAATACATTCTATTTCAACCGCCACATTATTGGGCAGCATCATACCTACGGCACTTCTAGCCCCCAATCCTAGATCTTCTCCCATAAGATCTCGCATCAGTTCACTAAAGCCATTAATTACTTTTGGCTGCGCAATAAAATGAGGTGCGCTATTCACCATTCCCAATGTTTTTATTAATCTTTTTATTTTTTTCAAATCTTTAATCTCATTTTTAAGGGTGGCCAGCATGGTAAGTCCTACTTGTCTTGCGGCCTGATATCCTTGATCCAAATCGAGATCCTCTCCCAATTTTCCTGTAATAAACGTACCATCATTACGCACGGGAACCTGACCTGATACAAATAACCATTTGTCCATGATGACTACCGGCTTATAGATTCCACCCGGCTGAGGGGAGGGCGGAAGTATGAGGCCTAAGGCTGAAAGTCGTTCTTCAATATCCACGCTAAAAAAATTAAATAATAATGTTCAATAGTAAAACCATCAATAATCCTACTACCGAAACAATCGTTTCCATTAAGGTCCAAGATCGCAAAGTATCTTTAATACTCAAATTAAAATATTCCTTAAATAACCAGAACCCTCCATCATTGATATGGGAAAAAAAGATACTTCCCGCACCCGTCGCGAGGACCATTAATTCTGGCGCTGTTCCCGAGCCCGCTATCATGGGCAACATGATGCCTGCTGCCGTAAGGCCTGCTACCGTAGCCGAACCCACAATAAGTCTGATAATGGCGGCTATAAGCCATGCAAGCAATATGGGTGACATACCTAACTTCCCAAGGACCAATGCAATTTCATCGTTAATGTGAGTGGCTAACATAATTTCCTTAAAAGCCCCTGCCCCAGCGATAATCAATAAGATCATGGCAATACCTGAAACCGCCTCGCTGACTATTTTCATAACATTGGTCATCGATCTTCCCGTACGGATTCCCAAAAAATAGATCGCCACCATGACCGCCACTAATAGAGAAATGGCTGGATTGCCTATCGCTTGCACAATCTCATTACCCGGTAGGAATGTCTTAATAATAGAAGTTCCAGCAATCAGCACTACAGGAAGCAAGGCCACCAGCAAACTAATTCCCAAACTTGGAATTTTATATGCTGGATCTGCGGAGATAATTACATAATCCTTCAAGGGAACTGCAACCACCTTCTTCATTACGCCGGATAAAAGCCATTTGGCCGACATAATCGCCGGAATTCCGGCAATCATACCGTAAATCATGGTTTTACCTAAATCTGCTCCATACATGGCAGCTATAGCCGTGGGCGCCGGATGAGGGGGTAAAAATCCGTGGGTAACCGAAAGAGAGGCAAGCATGGGTAACCCTATGTACAATAATGGCAATTTAGTTTTAACCGCGAGAGCAATAGCAAAGGGCACCAAAATGACAAAACCAACCGTATAAAACATAGGTATCCCTACAATAAATCCGGTAACCATTAGAGATAGTTGAATGTTTTTTTTACCAAATAAATCAACCAACCTCTGTGTGATGTTATCGGCCGCGCCGCTTTCGGCAACCAATTTTCCAAGCATGGCGCCAAATCCAAGAATCACCACCAAATCCCCGAGAGTATTGCCAATACCGAGTTGAATCGTCGCAACAGTGTCATTTATCGAAAGACCTGATGCGATCCCTACAAATAAACACACTAAAGTGAACGCAATAAAAGTATCCAACTTGACTACTGTAATCAAGAATAGCAATAAAGAAATCCCTAAGAGTATAGGTACAAAAATCATGTGAGAATCAATTTCCTATTATCCCTCAAAATAGTCTAAGTTTTTGTCTGTGACAAACTTTATAACTACTAATGTGACCTGAACTTTTTGCGCCTGTCTGCATTTTATTTTTTTTGTAGCTTAACCGTAAGCTTCCCCAAATCATAACTAATGTAAAAAGACCTGAGAATAATGGTTAGCACTAAAGGAATCAACGCCATATGAAGCGGTTGAGGAATCAACGTCCAAAAAAGAAGTAGAAGAATATTCAAAATGCCTATGAATCTATAAAACCGACTTAGTATCGCACGCCACTGTGATCTGTTTAGTAAAAAAACAAGTGGAATATAGAAAGGTACGGCCCACAATAAGTTCCAATTGTACATAGACAAATGACTTGTGGCAAACCAAAGAAAAACAAACCACCAACCAAAAAAACCAACAATTGAGAATAAAGTCACATCAATCCAATGGGATCGTTTTTGGTTTTTGAAATCCTTGTTGGTAATGAATCCTACTATGAAAAAAACAAGGACAAACATATTGAATGGTGTGAAAATACCAGTGGGAACTGATCCGCTCACTGGTTCATGAATTTGTATGCTTCTCTTAACTAAAGGCATTGAAATCCCCTCGCGTTGCACCGTTGCGTCTTTGAGCGCCATGTAGACATAATCTGGCAAAAACATGTAAGTCTCGGGTTTTGCTTCTTCATCTATAGGATGGGCCAAGGCCACATCTATGATGAGGTCTCCCCAGGGCTGTTCAGAAAGATAATCATCCATCAGATCTCGTACCGATTTGTCCGCTACGGCAAATGAAAGATCCAATTGAGCCGTCGGTATGATTTGTTGTACAGCATCGCGAATTCTGGTCGCGCAGTTATCATATACGTAGTTGTATAAATATTCTCGGTTTTCAGGAAGATTGTTTTGCTCTAAATAATTGAAAAAAAGTTGAACCTCCTGATGTGTAAGATTTAATACTTGTTCTTGTACCCTCCGATTGCTATTAATATAGTACGCCTCATGACGCTGATACTCTTTTGTCCGCCCCATACTATAAAGCATATGACCCCGAGCAAAATTCCAAAAGAAATTGGTCTGCTCAAAGTCAAAACGCCCCCAATCATACATCCAATCAATATTGCTTTGGGGATCATATACCCGGATACCATTATGACCAAAAGCTGACCATAACTCCTCTTGAAACGGGCCAAATGTGATGACACTTATGCTTGCCTTTGGAGAAAGTTCGAGCGCCCGCTCTTGTCCAAATGATCCTTGGATCATCACAAGAATTGCTACAAGAACAATAAAGTATAATTTGAAATAATTATTCATCCGCATAAAAAGGGGTCATTTGAGCGCTACTCGTTCAAAAATAATCTAAAATAAGACAATCGTTAAAGGGGGCGATTAATTATCCCCCATAAACTGACCTGTCATACCTATTACCAATGCTTGGCAATTATGTCCAATAATTCGATCTGAATATGGCCGCTCGCGACCAGTTCTCTTCCAAAGAGCGCATTGTCGTTTCCTGAGAAATCAGTCACAACACCTCCCGCTTCTTTAACTAATAAAATGCCGGCGGCAATGTCCCATGAATTAAGGTTGTATTCAAAAAAACCCTCACATCTCCCGCAAGCGACATATGCCAAATCTACGGCTGCACTTCCAAGTCTCCTCAATCCGTGAGAGTTAATCATTAGCTCATTGAGAATCGCTAAATAATTGGGCAACTTATCAAAGTTGTAATAAGGGAACCCAGTCGCTAATAGGCTTTCAGCTATATCTTTAACAGGCGACACCCTTATCGGTCGATGATTCATAAATGCCCCGCCTCCTTTCCAAGCATAAAAAATTTCATCCTTATTTAATTCATAAACAATCCCACCCACCATTTCTCCCTGCTTCATCAGTCCTACGCTTATTGAATAAATAGGCAATCCGTGAATGAAATTGGTAGTTCCATCTAAGGGGTCAATAATCCATGTGAATTCCTTTTGCTCTTGACTCACTGTCCCTTCTTCGGTAATAAAGCCCGCATCTGGCAAGAGTATCTTGAGGCCTACTACGATCATTTTTTCGGCCTCCTTGTCGACGTAAGAAACCAAATCATTTTTACCTTTAAGAATTACCTCTGTCAGGTCAAATGAAGCCGCCTCCTTCTGGATAAATCTACCTGTCTCTTTGATGATTGGCAGGGCCCCTGTGACTATTTCTTCTAAGTTCATAAGTCAATATTTCCTGCTAACACAATTACGAACTCTCCTTTGGCAGGGCGCGATTCAAAATGGACACGAACCTCAATCAATGTACCATTAATGGTTTCCTCAAATTTTTTTGTCAATTCTCGTGAGACGGAAACCTTTCTTTCAGATCCAAAATATTCTTCAAATTGAATCAATGTCTTTAATAGCCGATGCGGAGATTCATAAAAGATCATCGTTCTAATTTCATCCTTCAAAGACTTAATACGGGTAGAGCGACCTTTTTTCAGTGGGAGAAAGCCCTCAAAAACAAATCTATTGTTTGGGAAGCCTGATTTAATCACAGCCGGAATCAATGCAGTTGGCCCAGGTAATGCCTCAATTTGTAGCCCCGCATCTAAGGCCGCTTTAGCTAGAAGATAGCCAGGGTCGGAGATTCCTGGGGTACCCGCATCAGAGATCAAGGCCATTCTTACCCCTTCTTTTAGTCTTTGAATAACCCCCTCAGTTTGTCTGTGTTCATTGTGAGCATGGAAGCTGTTCATCTGAGTGTCAATCTGATAATGTTTCAGCAAGACACCACTAGTTCTGGTATCCTCTGCCAAGATAAGATCAACTGCCTTCAATACCTCTACCGCACGAAAGGTCATATCTGATAGATTTCCTATTGGCGTTGGGACCAAAAAAAGAACTGTTTTATCCAGCATTGGTGATAATGTGATCAATGGCTTCCGCCAACTCACGGTCCTTATTGGTTACTATATTTCCAGCATCATGCGTTGAAAGCACAATAGTAACCTTATTATATACATTGGACCAATTTGGATGATGGTTCATGCGCTCTGCCTCAAAAGCTACCCTAGTCATAAAAGCAAATGCTTCAACAAAAGTTTCAAACTCAAATGTCCGCACGAGCGATTTATTTTTTTCTTTCCACATAATCAGATAGCGATTAACCCTTCAATGACGTAAGCCTTATTGTATATTTCAATAACCTTATCGCTTGACTCAATTACAATATTAAGCGTAATACTCATGAATCTATTACTCGAACTGTTTTTTATAACTAATTCGCCATCCGGAAGTAGATCAATCAATGCTTGTTTTTTTTCACTAGGCACAATAAACTTGAACATGTAATCACCAGGAAATTGATGGTTCGCCTCTAATTTCTCCTTGAAGTTTAATTGGTCCCAAGCCATATATGAAACAAAAAGCCAACCATAAGGTCACCTTTTGAAGGTAATTTGAAAAATTAATAAAACTTATAGCGATTATCTACAACCTCGACAGCCCCTACCAGTGCGTCATAGATACGCTGATAAGTAAAAGGATCTTCTCGTCTTCTAATATCTGTCTGGGTGTTCAACACTACGCTTCGGTAGGCCTCGTAATCGGCTAGCTCTTCTAGAAGTGTCTTGACCGTTACGCTCATCATGACAATACCGTTCTGAGTTTTAAAAGGACGCGTTGATTCTCCCTCCTCCAACGCAAACGCAAGTCCAATGGCTTCAGGTGCTAAGCCTACATTCGGAAAATTGTTGCTATTCAAGGTTAATTCCGTAGTCCCCGTTCTTGCCCCTATACCATAAGCCGCGCTAATCTCTTCATAAGAACCCTCAGTTTTTGTCAGATTTGCGATGATCTGCTCCGCCTTTTTCTCATCTAAAACTTTTCTTTTAACCTCATTAATGACTTCATCCAGTTTGGCAGTACCCTCTTCTTGCTCCCCCGTTTGAATCGCCACTACATAATTGCCATCCAATTCAAAAACCTCAGATACCTTTTCATCGGCACCTTCATTAAACAACCAAAAAACAATAGATCTTGCATTTTGTACTCCACCGATAAGCTTGTCATTTTTCCGAACCTTTGTCGCCTTTCGGATTTCGAGCCCATTGGAATTTGCATTCTCGTTAAATGATTTTTCATTATTGCTCTCAGAAGCAAAAATTTCTGCTTGTCTATATATCGCATTGTCCGTTGGACCAGATGTGAATAACTCCTTTTCTATGGATGAAATGTCATATATCGTCTTCGTTTTGGCTTCGGTAATATTGATAAGATGATATCCGAATGAGGTTTCTACGACTGTAGAAATCAACCCCTGACCCGCTTTAGCAAAACAAGCCTTTTTAAAATCTTCATCATAATTGGAATTTTCTCCAAACCAACCTAGATCTCCACCTCGAGAAGCGGTCCCATCGGTCCCATAAATGCTAGCCATCTCTCCAAAATCCGCTCCTCTTTTGATTTCATTTAGCACTCGCTGTGCCTCTTTACGTGCTTCACTTTTTGCCGCTGCACTCTCATCACTAGACTGAAAAAGTATATGACTTGCCTTGAGAAAATATTCCTCTCCTTGCCTGATGTCGCTGATTTTATAAACACTATAAGCATTATCAACCAATTTGACCTCAGATACAAAACCGACGGTTAACGAACTGCTTTGATCCAACCATTGTGGTACGTTATCAGGAGTATATGACCCATAAGGAGTGGCTCCTTCCGAATTCAACACCGCAAAGGATGAATCATTTTCATTATCAATAAGTCCTTCCCTAATTACTTGCATTTCATCCCGTACAAAGGAGGAATCCTCTGAGGACGGCTCAATGGGAAATATTACGTAAGCAGCATCTCTGGATGCCTCCCGCTGATATGCGTTTTTATTATTTTTAAGATAGGTTTCTAATTCTAATTCTGTTACCGTTACTAGCGTGTCATTTAAAGAAAAGAAAGGCACATACAAATAATCAACAGTCAAAGAGGCATTCTTTTGATAAGCCGCCTTAGCTTCATGTTTATTTGCAAACTTGGTTAGATTTATTAGATTTTCATACTTTGTTAATTTCCGAGACTCTGGAAGAGATGCTTCAAAGGCAAGCCATGACAGTCGTTGCTCTGAAGGTGCGTTATTCAGTTGCTGCAAAAAGCTGATCACCCCCTCTTTCTGAAATTCCCCAGTAGTTGGATCTGCGAATATTTGTCTGATTTGAGGATTTATATTGACCCCTTGAACCATATCTATCAATTCGGATTCAGTTACCTCAATGCCCAATTGGTCATATTGCTCGAAGAAAATATTCTCAACAACAAATCTTTGCCAAGCCTGCTGTCTGATTTGCTCCATATCCTCTGCCAAAGGACTCTTACCCGTGTTGAGTGAAAAGTTGTAAGATAGCTCTTCTACTTTTTGTTGAAATTGCTCATAGCTAATACTAGTAGCATTAATTTCACCTAAGTCGGTGGATCCATTCAGTAATGCAGAATTTGACTGCAATAAATCGGTGAGAATAAAGGAAAACATTGAAAAAGCTACAAACACTATAACGACCTTTCCGGCTTTTTCTCTAAGTGTATTAATCAACGCCATAATTTCTTTCCTGTTTAAAATAAAGATCGCAAAAATAGGGGTTTGGAGGGAATATAAAAACGATCTAAACCTTTGATTTACAAGGGCTCCTTATAATTTTTTATTGTTAGGCGTACTTGATCAATCCTATTCTCCTCCATTGCCACAATTTGGAAGGTAAAATGATCCAAATTAATTACTTCTTGTATCACTGGAATATCTTCATTTCTGTTTAAAATCAAACCTCCCAAAGTATCATAATCACCGTCTGGAAGCGCCCAATCGTACTTTTCGTTGAGATAATCTATTTCATGACGTGCACTAAGTAAAAAAATATTTTCAGCTATTTTTTGTTCCGTCAAAAATTCATCGTCATGCTCATCCCTTATTTCACCAAAAATTTCTTCCATAACATCTTCAATGCTAACAATCCCTGACGTCCCGCCGAATTCATCAACAACTAACGCCAAGCTCTTTTGTTCTGCAATAAGCTTTACAAGCAGTTCATTTGCGGTCATTGTTTCTGGAATAATAATAATCGGGGTAAGTATGTCCTGAATGGTCTTCGGCTTTTTAAACATTTCCAAGGAGTGGCAATACCCTATTACATTATCAATATGTTCCTTATACACAATAATTTTAGAATGCCCACTTTCTATAAACGCCTCATTAAGCTTTAATAAATCATCATGAATGTCTACCGCGACGATTTCGGTTCTAGGGATCATGCATTCCCGAGCTTGAACCTCTTTAAATTCAATCGCATTATTAAAGATTTTTGCATCAATCTCTTGATCTTCTGTCCTTGAATGAATGGCATTCCTTTTAATAAAGTTATTGAGATCTGTCAGGGCAAATAAGGTCTGATTCTCCGCATACCTCAATTTAAAAACAACTGTAATGATAAATTTAGATATGACTTCTACCATTCTGACTACTGGGTACATAATAATGTAGAGGATCATCATCGGAATAGAAAAAAAACTTAATAAGAGGTCCGGATTCAGCAAGAACAAACTCTTTGGGACAAATTCAGCTGTAATTAATACGATAAATGTCGCCGTCAAAGTCTGAAGGGTCAAGACAATAATTTCTCCATTTCCCCATTCTGGAAGTAGGCTGATGAGCAAGGGCTCAAGAAGATTTGCCATAAAAATCCCATATATAACCAGTGCCAAATTATTTCCAACCAGTGTAGTAGCCAAAAAACGGGCCCTGTACTTTTGAAAATGCCTAAGAATGCTTCCAACCACGGTCATTTTTTTGGACAACATCTCAATTCTTAACTTGTCTGAAGAGATGTAGGCGATCTCCATTCCTGAAAAAAAAGCAGAAAAAATTATTGTTAAACCTATGATTAGATAACTACTCATTTATTTCTTAGATCTCTTTTTTGGAAGCGGTTTCTTTAGGTTTTTCCTAAATTGATATAAAAACAATAAGGCAATACTGAACATGAAAATACCATACGAATTTTGAAAACCAAAATTCCAGGCTTCATATAGGCCAATTATAAAAAAACCTAAAGCCAAGTAGAAGATAATTGCATTAATTCGTTTCAAATTCGTCCTTTATTTGAATGGTTCCTGATGGCTTAATGATTTGATAAGCGGAAAAATCTTGATTGGCAGTCAACCCCTCTCCTGTATGAATTTCCCCGTCTGAAACTATTGTGACAAAACTATTGGTATAAAACCTTGCCTCTATTGGACTCCAAAATAAAGTCTCGGTATTCAGCTCATCTTTAGTTTCGATATTCTGTACAATTACATTTCCCTCACCAACGTAAATATTTGTCTTTGCATCATAAGTAGCCCTATTGGACTTAAAGGTGCATACCGGAACTTCCTCATTGCGATAATATTCCAAAATTAATCCTTCAGGCCAATCCTTATTGGAATTATCATACTGCAGCTGTTTAGGCGCCTTTAATTTCATGACCAACTTTCCTGAATCAGTCATCATCGTATTTACGTTGGACATTTGCATGATCGGGCCGTCAAAGATTTCCTGTTGAAGTAGCTCTTTTCTTCCAGAGCACGCGGCAATTGACACACACAATACCACACTAAAAAGAAAAAAACGGTCATAGAACCGGACCGTTTTTCTTAACTCTTTGGTTTTGGTGGTGTTAATTTTCTGTTCTTTTTGTAAGAATAACACTTTCATTTATCCAACATCCGATATCAATAGTTTCACCTTCAACGAATTCTTCTGTAAAAATATCGGTTATCGATGGGAATAAGGCTTCTGCCTTAATCATGCCTTCTCTGTCCCCTGCTTTTTGAAAAGCGTTGTGGGCAGCAATAAAGACGGCATAATCCAAAGTCTTCATTTCGCCTTGCTTACACTCCTCAAAGCTCGATAAATATAGGTTGCCGATTAAGACGTGAGCGTCGCTCATAGAAGGATCAAACGATAATGCCTTACGGCAGTTGGTGCGGGCACTACTTTTTAAACCGACCTGATAATCCAATTTAGCCAAACTTAAATAAATTTCGGCTTTTTTAGCACTCTCCTCAGTCAAGCCAAGCGCTTGGCTATAAAAGTCAATAGCCGCCTCTCGGTCGCCGTCTCTTGACGCCCGTGATCCTAGAAATTTAGAAATCGCAAAGTCAGGAGAATTTTCATTCACAATTTTAGCCGCATCAAATGCCAATGATCTATCCGTACATTTATTCTGTAACATCAATTTGAATATTTTGGATGCCACTTTAAAATCTCCCGTCTCCGCTAACTTTGGCCCCAATAAACTTTCCACGTAATCACAATTTAGATCAATCGTTAGGGTCAGTAGCTTATCAATATTTTCAACGGTATTATTCACTCGGTCCAAATTTTTTCCACTCAAGAGCTTCTTGTCAAGAATCTCTGACAATGACGTATATATATCCAAGACCTCTTCGTCCGAAATCGGCCCACCTACCGTTTTATACCTCCTGACGACATCCATATAAGCAACAAAATTATTTTCAAAAAAATCTTCCCCTGTTATTTCAAATGTTTGTTTAAACATTTGAAATAACTCCGGGTATTTTGCCTTATCATTTTTATAAAACTTATACGCCGGATAAACTTTACGATTCAAAACTGACGCCTCATTCCCGAAATATTTGATTCTCAAATCATACATCTCCATTGCCTTGAGCTGATATTTTTCCTGGGCAGACGCCTCTTTCTCTTTTTCGGCAAGCTCTTCATAAATTTTAGCACCGTTTTGATAGAGTGATTCATTCAAGTCAGGAGCATTTTCTAATAGCCACCCATGAGGAGAAATGGCTTCTGAATACTTTTCTACTTTAACCATATCAGTGTATATGGCATTTTTTTCTTTAGCAACGTCTATTTGATCGCCCCAATTCCATCCGGGTTGCGCTTGAAGATTCAAAATGGATAAAAATAAGCATGTTGCGAGTACTAGTAATCTTTTCATTGTAATCATTAATCGTATTTTCTTTTTATAAACCATCTTTCATTAATTGTCATTGCTAAAACAAACTGAAAAAAAGACTCCTTAACCAATCCTTGATTCGTCTTTCCTCTTTCACCATATCTTAAAGCAAGATCTAATGTCGAAAGTCCAGCGACAGGAAATGAAGCCCCAAAATTAATACTAAATTCGTTAATGGTATTTTCTTGCACCAAATATGGTAATTCCGAGAAATTTAATCCAAAACGGTAGGTGACCCTGTTCAAGTAACTCGTAATACTTCTCATGTCTGGGGTCAACTCCCCACCGACAATTATTTCCGTTGTATTATTTAGCTGAATGTCATCTGTGTTTGATTGACGTCCTGACCAATTACCAAAATTAACATCTAACCCAATCTGATATTTATCAACCTTGGAATATGACAGACCCAATCCAACATTTGTAGGTAAATCAAAAGTAGTAGACACATCTGACTGAAGCTGGATCGCCGGTCCAACTTGAGCCGACCCATTCAAGTAATTACTTAAATAAGTATTTCTCACACCTTTAAGCACACCTAAATTTTCGTAGGTTGCCCCGAAATTTAATTCCCGATCCTCCTTTATTTTCACTTTTTTCCCGATAGAAAAACCAAAAGTCATGTCGTCATAAGTCTCATCTATCGTGTAGTCAGCGAAATAATTGGTCCCCGAAGTATCTGAAAGTATTTGACTTTGAGTCGATTTGAGGATATTCCCAAATACTTTTGCCAGTTTTACTCCCACATTAATAGATTGATAAATTCGAAATCCATTGGACCACGCAAATTGAGTAAGGCCGCCACTCCCTGAATAGTTATTTGCAACGATCTCATTAAATTCACTATTGTTCACCACTGATTCCCCCATTAAATTATAACCCACTGAGCTGAAAGGCAGCAGAGAAAATGCGGACCCCCATTTGCCATTGAGTAATGGAACAGAAAAAACCATAGACCTCAAACTTGCCGTTGTCGTTTTACCACTGGTTAAATCCCCATTATAGTTTCTTAAGTCCATTTGTAAGCCTACATTAAATGAGGTCAGCGCGTTATAACTAAGCCAAGCTGGATTCTGAATATTTAGATTATAACGTTGCGGCATACCTATTCCTAATCCCCCCATAGCCTGATTATGGGCTAAAGAATTATTTACTAATTCCCCTATACCATAAATAGAATAGGTGCTAGAGACCGACTGGCCAATAGATACCAAGTGACCAAAAGATAGTAGTACTAATAAAACAGATTTAAATATTCTCATTATAAAGCAAAATTTGATTCAGTCCTAACAGGACCAAATTTGAGCGCACAAAGATGTGTTCTTTTAAACTGCTTTCAAACAATGAAGTATCTCCGCCTGTCACAATTACCTTCAAATCCACATATTTTTCCTTAAAACGAGAGATCATTCCATTTATTTCGTCCAACATTCCGTTTTTTGCACCTGATACCATGCACTGCCCGGTGGATTTTCCTACCAAATTCGAATCATGTTCCGTCCACAATGTTGAAAGATCCGGCAAGCCGGCAGTCATCATGTGCATCGCCCTTAATCTCATGAGATAACCCGGACTGATTAATCCGCCTTCAAACAAACCCGCTATCACCAAATCATATGTAATGCAAGTTCCTGCGTCGATAATCAGGAGATTCTCCATTGGAAATAAATAATTAGCAGCTACCGCACTGGCGATACGATCCTTACCCAATGTTTGAGGTGTATCATAATTAATCCCAATCGGAAGCATGGTTTCAGGTCCTAAGATGAAAACCTCATTCCCAAAAATAGCCGTAAGTTGCGACCTATCATGTTTAACAGAGCTGATAATGGTTGGCTGATTTTTGGCTCGATGCTTTTGTAATTCTTCCGCTTTGTCCCAATACTTGATGTCCGAAACCGTATCTCGTAGGATGGTTGCGGATTTTATTCGGCTATTCCCGATATCAATAACGAAATTTGATTTGGCGCTCAAAAAATAAATGATTAATTAGCAAATATAATGAATGAACTAAAAGGAATTGGGATAATGTCAGGATCCTCATTGGATGGATTGGATATTAGTTTTTGCGAATATCGACTTTTGGATTCAAAATGGGACTTCACTTTTCTGATAGGGGAGACCATCCCTTTTGATCTTGACATTTTTGAAGGCTTGCAAAATGCGCGTCAACTTTCTGGATTGGCCCTAACTGAATTAGATATTCAGTTAGGCATTTGGATCGGCCGAACGGTTCAAGATTTTTGTACCCGGCATCAAATTGATCCAGATATTATTGGTTCTCACGGTCATACAGTCTTTCATCAACCTGCCGGTCAGTATTCTTTACAAATCGGCAATGGTCAAGCCATTGCCACTCACGCTTCTATACCCACTATCTGTAATTTCAGGTCTAAAGACGTCATTTATGGAGGGGCTGGAGCTCCTTTAGTGCCCATCGGCGATCTCGCACTTTTTTCAGAATACGATGTACTAGTGAATCTAGGTGGTATCGCCAATCTAACGATAAAAAATGGAGTAGAAATTAAGGCCTTTGATATCGCTCCTTGTAATCAGGTTTTAAACAAAATAGCCAATCTTGTCGGGTTGACCTACGATCATGACGGGGCACTTGCCCTGAGTGGCAGCATGCTTAATAGTTGGTACGAGGCCCTATCAGCCATTCCCTATTTTAAATTAAAAGGACCCAAATCAATGAGTAATGAATGGGTAGCCGAAGAAATAATCGCAAAATTACCTAACTTTGCACCGAAAGATATGGCGTATACTTTTTGTCAGTTTGTAGGCGGGCAACTATCTCAACAGCTTGCTGATAGTCAATATGAAAAAATCTTAATTACAGGAGGAGGGGCCTACAACAAAGGACTTGTAAAGGCCATAGAAGATTCCCTTGGAAGGAATGTCATCATCCCTAGCCCAAATATTATTGATTTTAAAGAAGCCATCATTTTTGGTTTTATGGCCATTTTAAAACAAAGAAATGAGACCAATGTCCTAAAAATAGTCACCGGGGCTAGTCGTGATACATCTGCTGGAATACTTTATTTACCTTAACCTAGATTGAGCAAAATTATTTTCACCTAAAAAAACCCGTTTGCATAATATGTTTTTTATTTTTATCATGAAACTTTTAATTTAAACCCTCTTTTAAGTTTATATTATAATTTACCAACAAATCAATTTCGTAAACTCATCTAAATTATGCATTTACTAGTTGTCGTCGTATTCATTTTAGGTTATTTTGGGATAACTTTAGAGCATAGCATTAAAATAAATAAAGCTGCGACGGGTCTGCTCACTGCCGTTATTTGTTGGTCCATTATCGTTTTAAGTGATCCTGACAAATCTGTCGTGATTTCTGAACTATCGCATCATTTAAGTTCTATTGGGGAAATTATCTTCTTTCTATTGGGCGCCATGACCATCGTAGAGCTCATTGATGCCCATGACGGCTTCGAAAAAATTACTGAGAAAATTAAAAGTACCAATAAAACCAAATTGATCTGGACAATAGCCATAGTGACTTTCTTCCTTTCTGCCGTTTTAGATAATTTGACTACTACCATCGTTATGATTTCCATTTTAAGTAAATTAATTCACGACCAAAAAACGAAGTGGTTACTATTGGGATTAGTTATTATTTCATCTAACGCGGGTGGCGCCTGGAGCCCGATCGGAGATGTCACGACTACTATGTTGTGGATTGGCGGCCAAATAACACCCTTAAATATAGTGAAGCAAACTTTTCTGCCTAGTTTGATTTGCATGATTTTGCCCACATTGATTATTAATTATAGTATCAAAGGAAACATTGAATTAAAACCACAAGTCGATACCAATCAAAACTTTACCACCAATAGCTTTGAACGAAATTTAGTGTTTTATATGGGCATCTGTGGGTTACTATTTGTTCCTGTATTCAAAACTGTAACTCATTTACCCCCATACATGGGTATGTTTTTTAGTTTGGGCGTGATGTGGGTATTAACAGAGCTTATGCATGGGGGTAAGGACGACGAAGAGAAAGGAATCTTATCTGTCAATCATGCGCTTAAGAAAATAGATACCCCGAGTATCTTATTCTTTTTTGGAATATTACTTAGTATTGGTTCACTCGAATACATTGAAGTACTACCCGAAATAGCACAAAAATTAGATGAGGTTATTGGCAACATAAATATCGTAGCCATAAGTATTGGCTTTTTATCTGCCATCTTCGATAATGTCCCTTTGGTCGCAGCGCTGCAACGCATGTACAGTCTTGATGTCTATCCTCCAGATCATTACTTTTGGGAATTATTGGCATATACAGCTGGGACTGGCGGTTCATGTCTGATTATTGGATCAGCAGCTGGTGTCGCTGTCATGGGCATGGAAAAAATTGATTTCTTTTGGTACCTAAAAAAAATAAGCTGGATCTCTGCTATAGGATTTTTGGCAGGTGCCGGTGTTTTCATTCTGATGCACGATATTTAAATTAAAGTGGGTTCTATTTAAATACCTTAAATACCATCTTATCTCTCGATGGAAAGCGGTTTTGTAGGCTCAAATTAATGATCCCCTTTTTAGAAGCTTTTGAACGCTCTTACAAATTAAATAGGTGCTTATTGAGCAGCCTAAGGGTATGCTCTTTAAATTGGGTGTGAACCAATAATGAAATATTATTGCGACTGCCCCCATATGAAATCATTCGAATAGGAACCTCCTCAACCGCTTTGAAAATCTCACTGCTGACGCCTTTCTGTTCGGCAACCATATCCCCAACAATGCAAATAATCGTCTGATTTCTGTCCACTTCAACTTTTCCATAAACGGCTAAATCTGTCACTATCTGATCCAAACATTCGGGATTATCGATGGTGATGGAAACGGCTATTTCTGAAGTTGTAATCATATCTATTGGCGTTCTATAATTCTCGAAAACTTCAAATACTTTTCTTAAAAAACCAAACGCCAATATCATCCTAGATGATTTTATTTTTATAGCCGTAATCCCATCTTTAGCAGCAATCGCCTTGACGGCCTCATGATTTTGAGTGGAGGTGATGAGTGTCCCATGAGCCAGTGGCTTCATTGTATTTTTGATGCGAACAGGGATGTCATACTGCTGTGCCGGAATAATACAATTGGGATGTAATATTTTTGCTCCAAAATAAGCAAGCTCTCCTGCCTCTTCAAAAGATAAATTTGAGATGGGCTTTGTATTCTCAACGATTCGAGGATCATTATTGTGCATGCCATCGATGTCTGTCCAAATTTGAATTTCCTCTGCCTTCATCGCTGCCCCAATGATGGTGGCGCTATAATCGCTGCCACCTCTATTCAGATTATCAATACCTCCAGAAAAATTACGACATATAAATCCTTGAGTAATGTAGGCCTTAAAACTTCCATCAGTATTTATAATATTGGAGAGTTTTGTTGAAATAAGAGGGATATCCGGCTCATGAGATGCGTTAAGATACATGAAATCCGCCGCGGTAATTAACCGAGAATATCCAGGATATTTTTCCTCCATATGAATCTGGAACAAATTGGTAGAAATCAATTCTCCATTAACAATAATGATTTTAATAATCTGTTGATAAAATGGCTGATGAATTAACCGCTTTATTTCGTCGAAATATTGATTGACAACAGCCATTGCTTTCGCTCGACTTGTTTCTTTTTCTAAAAGTGATGTTACGAAAGGAGTATATTTAGTTTTTAAGTTCTCCAAACATTCATTAGCGGCCTCAATATTTCCCGCCCTATAGCAATCTCCAATTTCAACTAACGCATTGGTGGTGCCTGCAACAGCGGAGAGTACCACGATTTTTTGAAGATCATTTTCTCTGATAAGTCCTGCCACCTCTTTCATACGATCAGGCGTTCCAACCGATGTCCCTCCAAATTTGTAAACTTTCATTATGATTAAATAATATTCAACATTTTTATGGCTGTAATAGCGGCCTCATCCCCTTTATTTCCATGCTTACCCCCTGCTCGATCCATCGCTTGCTTTTGGGTTTGGGTCGTCAATACCCCAAAAATGACTGGCTTATCATATTTCAAATTTACCTCTGTGATACCAAGGGCTACTGCGTTGCAAATAAAATCGAAATGTCGAGTTTCTCCCTGAATCACACAACCTAGACAAATGACTGCGTCGATGTCTTGGCGCTGAGCTAATTTTTGGGCGCCCAATGTCAATTCGAAACTACCCGGCACGTTAACGATTAAAATATGCTCTTTTTGGGCGCCATATTCCAAAAGTGTTTTGATTGCACCCGACATCAAGGAATTGGTAACCTCCTCATTCCATTCTGATACTACTATACCAAACTTCTTATTAGTCACCTCTGGGAGCGCTTTGGTATTGAATTGACTTAAATTTTTGTGTGAACTCGACATAAGCAAAAAGGGTAAGGTTTCTCAACCTTACCCTATTATAATTTTATAAATAAGATTGATTATTTGGTGTTTAATCCCTCCAGCCTTGCCTTCTGCTTTGTAGCCTCCTGAAACAATGTAGATTGATTATACTCCTTAATGATTTTATCATAAATAGTTATCGCACCTTTCAAATCTCCCTTTAGCTCTAGCGATAAGGCATATTTTGCCAAATATGTTGGGGAGAACTCTTTGTTATTTTTGTAATTCGCTGCCTTCTCGAAATATTCAGAAGCATTTTGAAAATCATCTAACTCCATATAGGCATCACCTATGAGGGCATAAGCCCTAGTTTGTATTAGATAGTCATCCCCGCTGAAATCTTTCAGATATTTTATGGCATTTGAAAAATCTTTCAGTTTCATGTAAGTAACGCCTATATAAAAACTAGATAAGTTGGCCGCGGCAGTTCCAGGATACAGTGATACAATATCTATGAAGCCATAGCTATTCCCATCTCCATTAAGGGCTTGACCTAGACTATCCGATTCAAAATAATAAACTGCTTGAAACATCTCTTCTTGCGCTTCTGCATTTTTACCGTTGTTTACGTAGGAATCTCCTAAAAAGGCTAAAATGATGGCAATGACTACACCACCAACAATAGCTACGATTTTTTGATTTCTCTTTTCAGCGAAAAAAACTTCCACTTTATTAACCAGCACATCTGGATTTTCAATAAAATCTAATCCTTCTGTATTTTTATTTTTGGACTTGGCCATCTAAATTAATTTTTAAGTTCGCAAAGATAAGGGAATATTGTGATTTGAAAATCACTCAAGCACAAAAGGATAATTCTTATCAGCATAAACATCCTGATAAGCCTCTGAAGCGTCTGGATAGGGGGATTCTTCGGCAAACACCACCGCCTCGGCTATGAGTGCTTTAAGATCACTGTCAATAATCCCTAATTCCTCTTCCGTCGCAAATTTCTGCTTAAGAATGACGTCTTTTACTTGCTCAATCGGGTCCCTGTCCTTATAAGAAGCCACTTCTTCCTTAGTTCGGTATTTTGCCGGATCAGACATTGAATGCCCTTTGTACCTATAAGTCCTAAATTCAAGCAGGGTTGGACCGTCTCCTCTTCTGGCACGGTCAGCAGCTTCCGCCACTGCGTTATGTACCGCTTCTACACTCATGGCATCAACTGCCGCAGATGGAATGTCGTAAGACTCTCCTAGCTGATACAGCTCTGTGACGTTAGAACTGCGTTTAACAGAAGTTCCCATGGCATACCCATTGTTCTCAATGACGAAAATCACTGGTATCCTCATGGTCATAGCCAAGTTCAATGCTTCATGAAAGGCGCCTTGCCGTACAGCACCATCTCCCATATAACAAATACATAAGTTGTCAGTCCCCTTATATTGTTCTGCAAAAGCAATCCCTGCACCTAAAGGGATTTGACCCCCCACAATACCATGACCTCCCACAAATCCCACCGTTTTATCAAACATGTGCATGGATCCTCCTTTCCCTTTTGAAACCCCCGTAACTTTCCCGTAAAGTTCTGCCATAATGTATTTTGGGGACGTTCCTAGGGCCAAGGGATGCGCATGATCCCTATAAGAAGTGATGTATTTGTCCCCCTTTTTCAAGGCAGAAACGGATCCTGCGGCACAAGCTTCTTGTCCAATATATAAATGGCAGAAGCCCCTTATTTTTTGCTGACCATACAATTGACCTGCTTTTTCTTCGAATCTTCTAATGAGAAGCATCTGACGATACCAACCCATATAGGTGTCTTTCGAAAATATTTCCTTATTACTTTTTTTTGCTTTAGCTGTCATACCTCTAATGCTAATCTTTAAATTTCTTTAATTTGCCAATAAATATGTTAAGGGAAATGCGAAAATAGTCAAATTGCAACTATCCTCAAATTTAATGAAAATCCAAGCATTAGAACTCCAAAATTTCAAAAACTACCAAAAACTTAATTTGGCGTTTTCCAACAACCTACACTTGATCGTTGGTCAAAATGGTACAGGTAAAACCAATTTACTAGATGCTTTGCATTATTTATCTTTTACAAAAAGTGCCTTTACGATGACTGATAATCAAACCATTAAACAAGGTGCACAATTTTTTCTCATTAAAGGCACCTTCGAAAAAGGAGGAAATACGGATCAAGTGATCTGTTACCAAGAACTTCGTAAAAAAAAAATTATCAAGCGCAATGGGAATCCATATGAAAGATTTACTGATCATATCGGGGAATTTCCACTGGTATTGAGTACCCCATATGATGGGGAGTTGATACAGGATGCAAGTGAGGTTCGTAGAAAATGGGTCGATGGCTGCATTTCGCAATACGACCACGGCTATCTTGAGAATCTGATTACTTATAACAAAGTCTTAAACCAGCGAAATGCTTTGCTTAAACTAATGCAAGGTAGAATAACTGGCTCACAGTCCCAATTACTAGATACCTACGACGCTCACTTAATTCCGCTGTCCAAAAAATTAGGGAAAGTCCGCAAGGAATTTATAAGGCGGTTTCTCCCTTTTTTAAGCTCAAATGAAGCCTTAATTGTATTTGAAAAAGAAACTTGTACGTTGCACTATCAATCCGATACGGAAAAGGAGGATTTCGAACAACTTTTCAGCAACAGCCGACAAAAAGACATGACTAACCTGCGTACAAATATAGGGGCTCATAAAGATGAGTATGTCTTTTTAATGGATGGCTTACCCTTGAAAAGATTTGGTTCTCAGGGTCAGCAAAAAAGTTTTTTAATTTCCCTGAGACTCTCACAATATGATTACTTGGCCCATGAGACTCAAAAAAAACCCCTATTACTTCTAGATGACATTTTTGATAAATTGGATGATGACCGAATTGCTAGATTGACTGCACTGCTCACTAATCAAAAAAGATTTGGTCAAGTTTTCATAACCTATGCTCGAAAAGAAAGAGCATCTTTGCTCTTGAGTGAGTATCAAAATACGCAAGTTTTTGAAATTAATAACGGGGCACTGATAGACAATGGATAATGACCACATGCAAAGTATTAAAGATGCATTGAGCAAGTTTTTGAAAGAAAAAAACCTTGACACCAAACTCAATGAACATAAACTCATCACCATGTGGGATGAGGTAATGGGAGCCACCATCTCAAAAAGAACTTCTCGGCTCTTTATCAAAAATAAAATATTGTTTGTTCATGTGAGTTCCGCCCCTTTAAAACAGGAACTCACTATGTCAAAATCAAAAGTATTGGCATTAATTGATGAAAAAATCGGAGTGGGTATTCTAGAAGATATCCGATTTCTATAAGCCCGAAATCAGTTCTGTTTTTTATTAGGAATCTCTTTTTCCCGAAAAGCGAGATTCCAAATGACGTAATAGCTAAAGCCCATATTGGTGGTTTTAAGATCCGTGCCACTTTTTCGATTTCTGCCCCATCCAGGAACGTCATAAGGAACAAGATGACCGGTATCAGAAAGATTTTTAAGTGTTTCAATTCTTACGATAGAGCCCAAAAAAAGATTTTTCCAAATTCTTACTTTTAGGTTGAGGAGTATTTCCACCCATTGCGCGGAAAGCGCGTCATTGGAAAGGGTCGCAGTCCGGTTACCATACCAATAATTATCATCTTCAAAAACGAGCTGATCTGAAAAATAGCTAGAGGCATACCTCACACCTAATGACATTGCATTCCTGTAGATATTGTGCGGTATTAAATTATAATCAACCCCCGCCTTAAAAAATAAACCTTGATTGGTGTATTCATAGGATGCTATCCGATGATTTTTTTCCCAACCACCTTCCAGAACAACAAAAAATTTATGCATATCGATATCTACCATACCTCCGTAAGAAGTCTCATAAGATTTGACTACCGTGTTGTAAAAGCGATTGGCATCTACTCCAAAATGAATTCTGGAAGGATTCCAATCCGATTTTACGCGGACCGTATCGACCAATTGCCCGGCAGCAAGGAAGGAAATCGAGAGTAATAATATGCTAAAGATAGATCTCAAAATTGATAGGGTAGTTACTCAAGTTAAGTTCTCGACCCACGATAACCAACGAATCAAATGTTTGATTCGTGGTATCCAAATCATAAAATCTTACAGATGCATCACAATGCAGCTCATAGATAAGGCCTTCCTTTTTATAGGTTAGTCCCAAAGTATAGATAATTGAATCTGTATAATAATGATATAACGCCCCTGAAGCGTCCATGTCAAGTGGCAAGGCCAAATAAACTAAGGTGTCTTGGTCATATGGCAGCCTACCATAACCTTCGAGGACTACAGAATCAAAAGAAATAGTACGCCCTGCATCGGCCATTACATTGAATTCGGCAACGACATAGTTGCTGTATGGATTCATGGAACATTCTTCGAATTCATTACATGATTCCCCAAATAGCAACGAATAGCACATAAAAATAAAGAGCCAATAGCGCATAATGAGCAAAGTTAGTGAATGGATACTCATCTTGAGCGCTCAGGCGAACCCATTTGTATTAGCTTTACAAAAAATTATTTGTTGATCGGTGAAAACGAAAGGAAGAAAAAAAGATAAAGTCAATATTGTAACACTGGGTTGTTCCAAAAATATAGTTGACTCAGAGGTGATTTTAACCCAATTAAGAGGGAACAATATTGATGCCACTCATGAGTCCTTAAAGGATGACGCCAACATTGTGGTCATTAATACCTGTGGATTTATTGATAATGCCAAGCAGGAATCGATTGATACCATCTTGCGCTATGTAGACGCCAAAGAAGAAGGTCTTGTTGAAAAAGTCTACGTTACAGGCTGTCTTTCGGAGCGCTATCGGACAGATCTTCAAAATGAAATTCCCAATGTCGATGCTTGGTTTGGAACCATGGAGTTGCCCATGCTCCTTAAGCGGTTTAATGCAACCTATAAAAATGAATTGCTTGGCGAACGTATTACTACAACCGCGAATCATTATGCTTATCTGAAAATTTCAGAGGGCTGTGATCGCCCTTGCTCATTTTGTGCCATTCCCCTAATGCGCGGAAAACACCTTTCCAAGCCGATTCAAGACATATTACTTGAAGCAAAGAATCTTGTCAGAAATGGCACTAAAGAAATTCTGCTCATCGCTCAAGACTCAACCTATTACGGATTAGATCTCTACAAAAAAAGAGCGCTTGCTGAACTTTTAGAACGCTTGTCTGATATTGAAGGTTTAGAATGGATTCGCCTACATTATGCATTTCCTTCAGGATTTCCAATGGACGTACTCGATGTAATGGCCAGTAGATCCAATATTTGTAATTATTTGGACATTCCCCTCCAGCACGGATCTACCAAAATGTTGGAATTAATGCGCCGTGGTACCACTAGAGAAAAAACCGAGGCATTATTAGCGCAAATGAGGGCTAGAGTAGAAAATATCGCAATTAGGACGACACTGATCGCTGGACATCCAGGAGAAACTGAAGCTGAATTTATGGAATTGATGGATTTCGTAGAAAAAAATAGATTCGATCGTTTGGGCGTTTTTGCCTATTCCCATGAGGAAAATACCCATTCTTTCAACTTTAAAGATGATATTTCTGAAGCTGTTAAGTCGGAAAGAGTCGAAGCCATCATGGCACTTCAAGAAACCATTTCTGAAGAACTCAATAAAGAAAAGATCGGCAAAACATACAAAGTGTTAATCGATCGACTTGAGGGTGGTCAATTTATCGGTCGCACCGAATACGACTCACCAGAAGTCGACAATGAAGTATTGATTTCAGCAGCGCATCAATACTTACGAATTGGCGATTTTTGTATGGTTCAAATTACAGACAGCTCGGCATTTGATCTTTATGGGATTCCTACAAAATAAGCCTATAAGCCAATGAAAGCAACGCATCAGTCCCTACATGAGGTTGGTTCTTTTTCGAAGATGTTCCTTGATTACCTCTCAGGAAATCCTTCGCTTAGCCAATTTTACGCGTACGAGCCAAAAATTGAAGCATTTGAAAGCGCTATAAAAAATCGGGTATTTGACGGCGCCAAAAGAACCGCCCTCGCAGCAGCGATTACTAAACAATATTCCGGCTTAGAGATCTCAGATCAAATCAAAAAGAACCTTGAAAGCTTGCGCAGCAATCATACGTTTACCGTGACGACGGGTCATCAACTTAATATTTTTACAGGGCCCCTTTATTTTATATTCAAAATTGTCACCACGCTCAATTTGGCCAAAAAGCTCAACCAAGCATATCCCCACTGCCATTTTGTTCCCATTTATTGGATGGCCTCCGAAGATCATGATTTTGAGGAAATCGATCATTTTAATCTATTTGGTAAAAAATACACATGGGAAACCAAACAAACTGGTGCGGTAGGTAGATTTGATCCGAGTTCTTTAAAAGCTATTATAGATTCATTGCCTGAAAAAATTGAGCTCTTTGAAAAGGCATATGGCAATTTTAACACCTTGTCCGATTCGGTAAGATATTATGTAAATGAGCTCTTTGGAGCAGGTGGGTTGATTGTTTTGGACGCTGATGAACCTTCTTTAAAGGCACAATTCTCCTCTGTAATTAAAGATGATATAATCAATCAAAAAGCAAATGACCTGGTTGAGCAAACCAATCTTTCCTTAAGCCAAATAGGCTATTCATCGCAAGCATTTAGTCGAAAAATCAATTTTTTCTATCTTGATGCGCATCGTAGAAGAATTATTCCTGAAGATGGGCTTTTCAAAGTGCACGGTTCAAATTTGACTTTTTCAAAGTCTGAAATGATTGCTGAAATTGATTCCCACCCTGAACGATTTAGCCCAAATGTAATTATGCGTCCAGTATATCAAGAAGCTATTCTTCCCAACTTAGCTTACCTAGGGGGTCCCGCGGAAATTATCTATTGGCTTCAATTAAAAGGAATTTTTGATCACTATTCTTTGAATTTTCCGATATTGATGCCTCGGAATTTTGGTATGCTGGTCAATCGAGTCACAGAAAAAAGAATGACCAAACTTGATGTGCATATCAAGGACTTATTTCAAAGTAAGCAAGCACTCAAAGCATCCTTTATCCAAAAGAATAGCAACAATGAACATCTTTTAGATCTTGAGAAACAAGACTTAAAAATAGTCTTCGATCAAATTGAAAAAAAGGCTAGATCTATTAATCAATCATTGATAGGGTTCATTGGTGCTGAAAGTAGCAAAGCGCTGAAAGCGTTGGAAAATATTGAAAAAAGATTGTTAAAAGGACAAGAAACTCAAAACGAAATCGGACTCAATAAACTAGAAGCACTAAAAGACAAATTATTTCCCGGCGGCGTACTTCAAGAAAGACACGAAAATTTTCTCAATTTCTATTTAAACAATCCCCGCTTCATTCAAGATTTGATTGATCATTTTGACCCTTTTGATTATATATTTTATATACTTTGGGAAGAGTAGGCTTAAAACAAAATCTAAGAAAAAGCATCCTACTGTACCGAACACAATTGGATGAGGTCGTCTATGCTGCTCGTAATGAAAAAATTCAAAATCTTTGTTTGGATTTTATGTTACAATTGCAGATTCAGTCCTTTCACACTTATTTGGCAATCCCCAAAAATAAAGAACCCAAAACAAATCAAATTATAGGGGAATCCTTGGCCCTTGGACGGGAAATACTGGTCTCAAGGACAGATCTCAAGAACCATCAAATGTTGCATTATTTATTTGATCCAAAAATAGATTTAGTGTCAAATAACTACGGGATACCTGAACCATCTAGTGGGATAAAAAAGACATTAATAGGTGTTGATGCGCTGATTATTCCACTTCTTGCCATTGACAAAAAAGGGAATAGAATCGGCTACGGAGCCGGCTACTATGATGAACTACTAAGTGAACTCGGTGGTGCAAAGGCGCACAAAATTGGCCTCTGCCTATCCGCTCCGCTAGATTTCATCCCGTTTGCCGAATCGCACGATGTTCCTTTGGATTTTTGTATTACCCCAAATAATATCTATAAATTCTCATGATAGATTGTTTGATTATCGGAGCAGGGCCTATCGGATTGGCCTGCGGGATTGCTGCCAAGCAAACGGGCTTAAGTCACCTCATTATAGATAAAGGCACTTTGGTCAATTCAATTTACCATTATCCCGCCAACATGACTTTTTTTTCCACTTCGGAGCGGTTGGAAATAGGAGCGGTTCCATTCATCTCGCACAATCCAAAACCGACACGAGCCGAGGCCTTGGAATATTATCGTCGCGTTGCATTATCTTGGGCGTTGCGAATCAACCTCTATGAAGAGGTCAATACGGTAACCAAGTTAGCAACTGGTTTCCAGGTAAGTACCTCCAAAAACAGTTATCACACCAAGTCCATTGTCGTCGCTACTGGATTTTTTGACCTGCCTTATCTGCTGAATATTTCAGGAGAAACTCTTTCAAAGGTGCACCATTATTATCGCGAAGCTCATCCCTATTTTGGAATGAAAATCGCTGTAATCGGTGCCGCTAATTCGGCCGTAGATGTCGCTTTAGAAACCTATCGCAAAGGTGCCAAAGAAGTGACCATGATAATTAGAGAAAATGAAATTGGTGCCAATGTCAAATACTGGGTACTTCCCGATATTTTGAATCGTATCAAAGAGGGATCTATAAAAGCTCATTTTGAATCTACCGTCACCTCAATCACAGAAAACTACCTCACAATCAAAACCCCCAATGGTGTTTTGACGCTTGATAATGACTTCGTCTTGGCAACGACTGGTTATCAGCCAAATTTTAAATTACTTGATGATTTGGGGATTGAGATCGGTAAAGATGCGGATAATACGCCCATTTATGACTCTGAAACCATGGAAACCAACGTTCCTGGAATTTTTTTGACCGGTGTCATCTGTGGCGGTCTGAAAACTAATAAGTGGTTTATTGAGAATTCTCGTAATCATGCAAGCCTCATTATTAACAAATTGAAAAAGGAACTTCCCTAATCAATCGTCTGTTTATGATAAACAAATCGATTTGTTTTGCGTAAGAACATCACTAGAAGCCTCCTTGTGAATTAATCAAACTATGTACAAATATTTATTACTGATATTAATGGGGTTAAGCACCCACCTCCAGGCTCAAAATTCAGTAACCTTAAGTGGGGAGATTTCGGATGCTGCCAACGGAGAATCCCTCATCGGTGCCACTTTGTATATTGAAGAGCTTGGTGAGGGGGTGATCACCAACGTCTATGGCTTCTACTCTATTACCCTCTCGCCTGGCACTTATAATGTGATCATCAGCTATGTAGGATTTGATAGCCAAAGCCAACTATTGACCCTAGATCAAAACACTAAACGCAACGTAGAGCTGAGAGAATCAGACAAAGAATTGGAAGCGGTGACCGTATCCGCCGAGCGCGAAGATGCCAATGTGACTAATCTTGAAATGAGTACGTCAAGGCTAGACATCAAATCAGTACTCAAAACACCTTCCTTCGCTGGAGAAGTAGACATCATTAAAAGCATTCAATTACTCCCCGGTGTGAGCACTGTTGGAGAAGGTGCGTCAGGCTTTAATGTAAGAGGTGGGGGCGTAGGACAAAACCTGGTTTTACTCGACGAAGCTCCCGTTTACCAAACTTCCCATCTTTTTGGTTTTTTTTCAGTCTTTAATCCTGATGCCGTCAAAGACGTCAAATTATATAAAGGGGGCATTCCTGCCCAATACGGTGGGCGCATTTCCTCCATTTTGGATGTACGAATGAAAGAAGGCAACAACAAAAATTTTGAGGTCGGCGGGGGCGTAGGGACCGTATTTAGCCGGATTGCCATAGAAGGCCCTATGGTTAAAGAGAAAGCCTCCTTTATTCTGGCTGGTCGCAGGTCTTATGCGGATGTGTTGGCAAGACCCTTTACCGATATTTTTGATAATGGTGCTGCATTGTATTTTTATGACTTGACCGCTAAGGCCAATTGGAACGTCGGGGATAAAGACCGCGTGTACCTTTCTGGCTATTTTGGTAGGGATGTTTTCAAATTTGATGCACGACAAGGATTTGATTGGGGAAACAACACTGGTACACTACGATGGAACCATTTATTCAATGATCGCCTTTTTTCTAATTTCACTTGGGTCTATTCCAATTATGATTATGGATTTAGCTTTGGAGAAGACGATTTAGACACATTTGATTGGTCCTCAAACATAAAAACTTATGACTTTAAGCCTGATTTTACCTACTTTTTAAATGCAAAAAATGAACTCTTCTTTGGTGCTGAATTTTTGCTCTATGAATTTGAGCCTGCCAACGCCATCGGCGTAAGCAATGGTGTCGCTACCGACATCAGTTTGGATCAGAAAAAATCGTTAGAGACGGCCTTCTACATTGGCAACAATCAAAAATTAACTGAACAATTAATTGCTCAGTATGGATTGAGATACGCTGGATTCAACTATTTGGGATCCGGAAGTTCTTATGAATATGCAACTACTGCCCCCGGGGAACGAAAAACCGTGATTAATAATACTACATATGCCAATTGGGAGTCGATCGCTGATTACCACGCCCTGGAACCAAGGGCTTCCCTGCGTTATCAATTAACTAGTTACTCATCACTTAAAGCGAGCTATCAAAGAATGAATCAGTTCATTCACCTAATTTCCAATACGATAGCCGCTACCCCAATCGACGTTTGGCAGCCCAGTACCAACAACATAAAACCCCAAAGAGGGGATCAGGTGGCCATGGGATATTTTCAAAACTTCGCTTCCAACTTGTTTGAAACTTCCCTTGAAGTATATTACAAATGGAATAAAAATCAAGTGGATTATATTGATGGGGCAGATATTCTTCTCAATGAATTTCTAGAAGGAGATTTAATGAGTGGTGCCGGTAGAGCCTACGGTTTAGAACTTTATATTAGAAAAACCAAAGGCCGTTTCAATGGTTGGATAAGCTACACACTTGGGAAATCTGAACTGCTCGTAGATGGTATTAACTACGGAAATGATTTACAAAACAGGAAGGGACAATGGTATCCTAGTCGCTTTGATCAACGACACAATCTAAAAATAACCACTAATTACCAAATCAATAACAGATTGACGTTATCGGGTATCTTCAGCTATCTCTCGGGTACCCCGACTACCTTTCCCAATGATCGCTTTTCTCAGCAAGGATATGTCATTCCGTTATTAAAAAATGAACGTGGAAATGTTAGGATTCCTGATTATCATCGATTGGACATATCGATCACTTTGGATAACGTATGGTTTGGTAAGAAAAACAAAAAAAATTCGGACTATTTCGTGTTTTCTGTTTACAACGTTTACAATCGAAAAAATCCTTTCGCCATTTATTTTTCACAAGGAGCCGAAAGACAACCCATCGATCAACCGCTTCAAACCAGCGCTTCACAGGTCTCTATTATTGGTTCTTTCGTTCCTGCATTTTCCTACAATTTTAAATTTTAAGACATGAAAACCCCCTGGATTGTACTCGTGTTATTTGCTCTATTTTCTTGTGAAGACACCATTTATCCGGGCCTCGGGCCAACATTAAGTCAATATGCCATTGACGCCTGGGTCACAGACCTTCCAGGAGAACAAAAGATTTTTGTAGCCAAGTCTCAACCTTATTTTGACGCCACTTTTCCTGATTTAGCAACGGGAGCTGAAGTTTATTTAATAGATGATGATGGCAATAGATTTGATTTTTTGGCGGCTGAAGAGGGCTATGTCTGGGGAGATAAGGATAGTGATTCTTTTGTACAGCTTGGCATGACCTATCAATTGAATATCCATATTGACGGGCACCATTTCTTGGCCTCCGCCACTTTAAGGCCTGTACCCCCAGTAGATTCTATCCTTTTTGCCTTTGAAGAGAAATCCACCTTTATTGAGGAAGATTATTATTTGGCTCAATTTGTAGCTACCGATTTGATGGGTATCGGAGACACCTATTGGATCAAATCATGGAAAAATAGCCAATATTTAAATAAGCCCACTGAAATCAATATTGCCTATGACGCGGGATTCAGCGCCGGGGGCAACACCGATGGTGTGGTCTTCGTTCAGCCCATACAAGATGCCATTAACCCCTTCGATGAGATGCCAGATAACCCCAATCGTTTTTATCCGCCTTATCAGCGGTATGATACCGTTTATGTAGAAATTCATTCCCTCAATGAAGCCGCCTTTTATTTCTTAAATGAAGTGAAATTGCAAACCAATAGGTCGGGGGGATTTGGCGCCTTATTTGCCGCTCCTTTTTCTAATGTCCCCAGTAATATTTATAACAAGGATGAAGCCTCAAAGGTGTATCCAGTAGGAGCGTTTAATGTTTCAGCTGTTTCGAAGCTACAACAAATACTGACTGATGATCTTGCTGACGCTGCTAAAAAAGAAGCACAGGGGGTTAATTAAACATAGAACTTTAGATTTTATTACTCGGTTTGGTGCCACGCACCATTTCCCACTTTCCCATAGCTCCTTGCAAAACCTCAACAACGAACCCAAGCTCCTTCAGATTTCTCTTGAATTGCCCTTGGGCACAATACGTCACTAAAACCCCATTGGGCACAAGCCATCTAAAACAGTTTGCTAAGGTTTGTATCTGCCAAATTCCTGGCTGCTTGGATGGGCTGAAAGCATCAAAATAAATAAGATCAAAAATACTGTCTGGGTTACTGTACGACTCTAAGGTAGTTTTAATTTTTGTCAAGCTAAAAAAGGGGGAAAGTTCGAAGGGGATTTGCCATGGGCTTTGGTGAATCTTTTGAGTGTTTTCTTGCCAGTTCTTGAATTGTAATTGTGCATAAAGGGGCTCCTCTAAGGGTATCGGTTCTATTGTCGTATAGGCAACTTTTTGACTACTTTTCGATGCCCAATCCATAGATAAAATAGCATTTAAACCAGTCCCAAAGCCTATCTCCAATATTTTTACGGATTTGTTCATACCTCCCCTCTCTTTAAGGTAATTAAGACCTTTCTCGATGTATACATGCAAAGATTCTCCAATGGCACCTCTGGTAGAATGATAATTCTCATTCAATGCTAGGTTGGTAATAGAAGAGGACCCGTCATCGGTCATAATCAATTTTAAAAGGTCATCTTGCAACTTCACAACACGATCAAACTACGAGCGCTCAACATGATAGATAAGGACCACTGCATGTGCTGCTACTCCTTCCTTTTTACCCACAAAACCCAGTGTCTCGGTCGTTGTGGCTTTGATAGCTATATCATTGACATCAACCTCCATTACTTCAGATAAGGTCTCTTTCATTTTATCAATCAAAGGCCCAATTTTGGGTTCCTGAAGGCAAACGGTGCTGTCAATATTGCCTATCTGATAGCCTTTGACAGCCAGTAGGTCTACTACTTCTCGCAGCAATATCTTACTGTCTATACCCTTATATCGTGGGTCCTTGTCTGAAAAATGGAAGCCAATGTCTCTGAGATTGGCCGCTCCCAAGAGCGCATCGCAAATCACATGAATGAGTACATCTGCATCCGAATGTCCAAATGCACCGTGTGTATGTGGCACTTTAATACCCCCTAACCAAAAATCAACCCCAGGGGCCAACTGATGCACATCGTATCCATAGCCAACTCTAATATTCGGTTTCATTCATTTAATTTTTATGGTAATACAAAGAGGTGCAATTTGAGGGTTTAAGCGTATCCGCGGTTACCGCTAGTACTTGATCCTGACTTACCGCCTTGAGCATCTCCATTTCTTGATTTACCAAATCGGTATTGCCAAGATGGGTTGCAATGGCAAGATTCATTGCCCTGTTTAGAAGATCAACCTCCCCAAATATAAGAGAGGATTCTGCCATGTTTTTAACTTTTATAAGCGCTGCTGATCCCTGATTGGACACCGATTCAATCGCATTTTGAAGAATATGCTCAGCCTGCTCAAACCCCATCCCTTCACTGAGTTTACCACTAATGATCAATAATCCTGGATCTATACTTCCCGTGACATAGGCCGAAATAGAAGAAAAAACTTGGGCTGACTTTACGCCTTGCTGATGCAGTATCGAAGATTTCCCACGTCCAAGCATATCGGCAAGCAAATCATGGGCGAAATAATTGGAGTCCCTCTTGCCTGGCATATGATAGGCTTTATAAATAGCATTTTGAGGCACTGCTGCGCGAATATCCAGATGCCTAGACTCCATTTGCTCCGGTTCGACTGGGATCCTCCGTTTTAAAAGAGATCGATTCTCGATAGATTCAAACCACTTGACACAAAGACGTTGCACTTCTTGAAGGCTAATGTTTCCCGCAATCACCAATATGGCATTAGCGGGAGCATAATAAGTACTAAAAAATTCTTTAACATCCGCCATATTGATGTTTTCAATATGAGCTATTTCTTTGCCAATAGTTGGCCAACGGTAGGGGTGCACTTTATAAGCTTCAGGACTTAACTTTAGCCAAACATCTCCATAGGGTTGATTAAGGTACCGCTGTTTAAATTCTTCTATAACAACGCTCTTTTCTCTAGTTAAAACTTCTTCATCAAAGGACAGCCCAAGCATTCGGTCAGACTCTAGCCAAAAGGCAGTTTCAATATTGTTGGCCGGCACTGTCGTGTAATAATTAGTGATGTCGGAACTGGTGAAGGCATTGTTATCCCCACCTACGGCCTGCAATGGAGTATCAAAAGAAGGGATGTGCTTGGACCCACCAAACATAAGATGCTCAAAAAGATGGGCAAATCCTGTTTTCAAAGGATCCTCATTGCGGGATCCGACTCCATATAAAATATTCAGACAAACCAAAGATGAGGTTTTATCCTGATGAACTACCACTTGCAATCCATTGGTCAAAGTAAATTTTTCAAAGTCCACCATAATTCCAATTCAAATGTAAAAATAACATCTAAATAATCATGAAAGTGCACCATCTTTACATTCGCTAAATTCAACCTAATTAAAAAAATGAAATTTGAGCGCAATGGAAGGTCAGAAGAAAGCCTGATTGACATATACAAAGAACTGATCACACCTCGCCTTATTGAGGAAAAAATGTTGATCCTCTTACGTCAAGGAAAAATAAGCAAATGGTTTTCTGGTATTGGTCAGGAAGCTATAAGTGTTGGTGCGGCATTGTGTCTAACCCCCTCTGAATACATCTTGCCGATGCATCGAAATCTAGGTGTATTCACAAGTAGAAAAGTTCCATTGGATCGTCTTTTTGGACAATTCCAAGGCAAAGCAAGCGGATATACAAAGGGGCGCGATCGGTCTTTTCATTTTGGCACACAGGACCACAATATTATTGGCATGATTTCTCATTTAGGCCCACAACTTGGCGTCGCCGATGGTATCGCTTTGGCCGATCTAATACGCAAAAATAAAAAAGTAACACTTGTATTTAGTGGGGATGGGGGAACAAGTCAAGGAGATTTTCATGAAGCCGTAAACGTGGCATCTGTATGGAATCTCCCTGTCGTGTTTGTCATTGAAAACAATGGGTATGGCTTGTCTACACCAAGTAACCAGCAATTTAACTTTGATTCTTTTATCGTAAAGGGGCCTGCTTATGGAATTGAAGCAATATCTGTAGATGGTAATAATATTTTGGAAGTAATGAATGAATTGGAGAAAGTTTGTATCTCAATTCGCGCAACTCCGAGACCGGTGATCTTTGAGGCCAGAACTTTTCGAATGCGTGGACATGAGGAAGCTTCAGGCACCAAGTACGTTCCCAAAGAATTAATGGATCATTGGGCCAAAAAAGACCCCATAATGAATTACGAGTCTTTTTTGATCGAATCGGGAGTTGATCCGTCAATTATCAAAAACATTCGTGCAGAAATTAATGCCGCAATCAATGCCGCAACTAAAAAATCATTTGACGAAGAGAAAATTGCCAGCACCCTTGATCTCGAACTAGCGGATGTATATGCACCATTCCAGCAAGAAATTAAGATTCCCGAAACGACTAAAAGGGAAATCCGGTTTGTCGATGCTATTTCAGAAGGAATCAAACAAAGCCTAGAGAGATATCCAGAGTTGATATTTTTGGGGCAAGATATTGCAGAATACGGTGGCGTCTTCAAAATATCAGAAGGCTTTTTGGAGCGGTTTGAATCTGACCGCATCCGAAATACACCTCTTTGTGAATCTGCCATTGTGGGGGCCACTTTGGGTTTGAGTATTGCTGGAATGAAAGCCCTTATGGAAATGCAATTTGCGGATTTTGTCACTTGCGGCTTCAACCAAATCATCAATAACCTTGCAAAATCATATTATCGCTGGTCACAATCTGCCGATGTGGTCATCAGAATGCCCACCGGGGCAGGTGTAGGCGCGGGCCCTTTTCATTCACAATCCAATGAAGCTTGGTTTTTTCATACCCCAGGTTTAAAAATCGTATACCCATCCAATCCAGAAGAAGCCAAAGGATTATTGTGTGCGGCTATTGAAGACCCCAATCCTTACCTCTTTTTTGAGCATAAATATTTATATCGATCATTATCCGGACCGGTTTCAGAAGCCTATTATACCATTGAAATCGGCAAAGCCCGTGTCGTCCAAGAAGGTTCGGCTTTAACCATTGTTACCTACGGGATGGGGGTTCATTGGGCACTTGACGTTGCTAAAGAAATCCAAAATATTGAGATTTTGGATCTGAGGACGCTATTACCCTGGGATAAGGAAACGGTAGCGGCTTCTGTAAAGAAAACCAACAGAGTCATGGTCTTACACGAAGATTGCATCACAGGAGGTATTGGTGCGGAAATCGCTGCTTGGATTGGGGGCAATTGCTTTGAAGATTTAGATGCGCCAGTTTTTCGGGAAGGTAGTTTAGATACACCCGTCCCTTTTGCTGCTGCCTTGGAACAAGCGTTTTTACCTAACTCGAGATTATTGAATCGAATAAAATCACTACTGAACTATTAAATTTGTTAATTTTGAAGGAAATTTTATTTCTTGAGGAAATCAAAATACATATTATCACTTTTGCTTTTTATAGTGTTTCTAGGCGCCCACTATCGCTCCGAAGCGCAATTAATCACCGATAGTCAGGGGAAACTTATGACCATCGAGGTAAAAAGAAAAGATCTTAAGTCCCTACAAGGAAAAGATAAATCGTCTGCCTCGCCTTTTTCGTCCAACAACCTAAAATTCAAAGGTGTCAAATCTGCAAAACGTCCTAGTGGATTCGTTTTGGGCGCTGCACCAAGGTATTCTGAACGTCCTGCAAATGATTACGCTTTTATGAAAATTCGTAGGATACAAGATCAGCGCATTTTTTTTCAAAGTGAAGCTGCTTGGTTAAATATAAATCTGCCTTGGAACAAATCATGGACCGCCTATGCGGGGCCGAAAATGATTAATTTGGGTATCCGCAGCGCATCGAACGGTGGGTATTTCGACTCAAAAAACAGAGAATTAAATTCGATTTGGGTAAAATTAGCACCAACTACTCAAACTCCAGACGGCATTAAAGGACATATCGAATCTCCTAAATTTGATAGGAAAGAACGTAAAATCTGGAACAACTGATGACTTGGATCCCCCTTACTGATGAAAATGAATTGAGAACCGTTAAAGAGCAATCTTATAAAACTCCTGTGATGATTTTTAAACATAGCACGAGTTGTTCTACTAGTGCCGTATCCCTCGATAGGCTTCAAAGAAAATGGAAAGAAGACGAAGTTGGAACCCTTAAAGCCTACTTTTTAGACTTACTCAGATATAGATCAGTTTCTAATGAAGTAGCCACCCTCTTCGGAATTACCCATCAATCTCCTCAACTATTATTGATTAAAGACGGTATCGTAACCTATCAAGAATCACATTTTGGAATTAATTACGCCGAACTGCTATCCGAACTGCGAAATATTAAAAATCAAAAGTGACCTCCTGTATAATATCCGGATGCAGCGCCAAGGCAACAGGACAACTGAGTCCTTTCTCTTTTAACCACGCCCTTTGATCATCAGTAAGCAAGCAGTTAGGCCAAGAAAAATGGATTTTTATTTTTGAAATGGTCCGAGGATTGACCCGCATAACCTTGGTCGTCTCCCATGTCAAATCCCCAAGTCTCATGCCGTATTTTTTTGCTTCTATGGCCATAATAGTCATCATACAACTCCCCAGTGCCGTTGCCACCAGGTCCGTTGGAGAAAATGTTTCTCCTTTTCCATTGTTATCAATTGGGGCATCTGTGATTAATTGATCTCCAGAACCAAGATGTTCGGCTACGGTCCTCAATTGACCTTTATAATTCGATTTGAATTGCATGGACAAACTTTTACCTTTACATATACGTTTACAACGATATAGAAAATATTTTAATGGTTAAAGGGTTCTTGACTTTTTTTATTCTTACCTGTTCTCTTGGGCTTTTTGCGCAATTTGAAAATGATGATGAATATAAAAATGAACTTATTTGGGGGGTAACTACCAATACCAATAGTGGATTGATCGGTGGTGTCGTCTTTCGATATGCTAGACTGAATAATGACAACCTATTCGAAACTTTTGGTCTTGAAATGGTAAACGTCAAACATCCCAGCGAGCAAAAGTATACTTCAGGTCAAAACGGTACCTCCTTTATTTGGGGAAAACAAAATAAGTTATTTGCGATTAGGGGTCTCTACGGGAGGGATAAGCTCCTATACAAAAAAGAAAGTCAGAAAGGTGTACAGATAAATGCAAACATTGCCGCAGGGCCGTCAATAGGCTTGGTGATCCCTTATTATGTACTAACCTCTGGTGGTGAATATGTAGTTTATAATCCAGTATTATATCCTACAATCCAATCCATTCAAGGTGCCGGCAAGTTTTTACAAGGATTTGGTAAAGCCAAAATTATCCCTGGACTAAATGCCAAGGCTGCCATTGATTTTGAATTTGGTAGTTTTAAGAGAAACGTAGTGGGTATTGAATTTGGAATCATGGCAGAAGCTTACATCAAAGAGATCGTTATTATCCCAACCCAACCCAATCGCGCCGTTTATACTTCCGCTTTTTTTACATTTTTCTGGGGTAAACGCAATTAATTATTTGAAATTGACATAAAAATACTTGAATGATAGAGTTACCTGTAATTGCTGATTCTCCAAATAATCGAATCAAAAAGCCTGATTGGCTGAGAGTGAAGCTTCCTGTTGGCCATGAGTATGCAAAAGTTCGCAAAATTGTGGATCAACATAAACTTCATACCATCTGCGAAAGCGGTAATTGTCCCAATATGGGAGAATGCTGGGGCGCCGGTACCGCTACCTTTATGATTTTAGGAAACGTATGCACGAGGAGTTGTACTTTTTGTGCGGTAGCTACTGGTAGGCCTCCTGACTACGACGAGGCTGAGCCCCAAAGAGTGGCCGAAGCCATTGCGACCATGCAGGTAAAACACGCCGTCATTACCTCGGTAAATAGAGATGAATTAAAAGACCGTGGTGCTGAAATTTGGTATCAAACCGTGAGCAAGGTTAAGGAACTCAGTCCAAGCACGACTATAGAAACATTGATCCCTGACGTCAAGGGGAATTGGGAAGCCTTGTCACGTATGATCGCTGCTGGCCAAGAGGTGGTTTCCCATAACATGGAAACTGTCGAGCGACTTTATCGAATAGTCCGACCACAGGCTAGGTATGAAAGAAGCTTGGAACAAATCAGACGTACTAAGGATTTTGGTAAAAGAACAAAATCTGGCATTATGCTCGGACTTGGAGAAACAGAAGACGAAATATTCAAGGCAATAGATGACTTGGTCGCTTCTGGTTTGCATATTTTAACCCTTGGGCAATATTTGCAACCTACCAAAATGCATATTGAAGTGGCAGAATTTATTCATCCAGACCAATTTGAAAAGTACAAAGAAGAGGGCTTGAAAAGAGGATTAAAATATGTAGAATCCGGCCCATTAGTGCGCTCTTCCTATCATGCCGAGCGACATGTCAATGTGCCAATTTCCTAAGTAACGTTGAAAAGATCATCGAAGCCCGCCCAATAAACATTTAAGAAGGCGCTCGATCCATATGATCAGATTTTGGTCATTTTTTCAATTTTTACCCCTCCAAGGGTCTGCTGAGCCGTCATCGAATCAACAGCCAAACAAGCGTGCACCGGCAAAACGCCAAGTATTGCCCCTATTTGGAAGACTAATGGATCATATTCTTCCGGCAATTGAATAATTCCATGTTCTTGTGATATTTTTTTCAAAAATACCCCTTCCATGATCTGCCACTCTAATCCCTTGAACGCTACTATTTTACCGTAATACTTGCCACCCTCTTCAATAAAGTCCTTTGACAAATGGATGGCTCCCCCATAGATCACCACTTCTCTTCTATCAAAATGTTGGGCGACAATAGGACATGCCAATACGACCGCAATTTGATCTTCTCTACAAGAGCCAATTTTGGCTTGAGTTAAATCATAATAAATAAAATTACCACATCGCAATTCAGACACATCCTCAAAATATTCTGAAACTGAGCACGCTGGTGTATCTCCGTAACTGATAAAGGGTTTGTTCAAAAAAGTTGCTGATAATTGATTTAATGACTGAATACTGGCCCGATGGATTTTTTCAATCGCCTCTTTTCCAACCGCCTCATAAGTGTGTCCAGCATGTGCCAATAATCCAGCAAATTGACATTTTTCAGTGGCAGAATCTGCCAGATTCCTAATTAAGGCAGCGTCAGAACTCTTGATTCCTGTCCTACCGTAACCCACATCGACTTTAATTACAAAACGAATCGGATGCTTGATTTTTAACTTTAAATCCGCCAGCGCCCAAGCGGATTCTATGGTCACAGTCAACCGCCCGTTCTCAGAAAGCTGATCAATTTCCTCCCATTCTAACGGATTATAGGGAAATGCAATGGTAATGTCCTGCCATCCGTGTGCCTGAAAATATGCTGCCATAGAAACCGATGAAACGGCTATTCTTTCTACCCCTGCATCCCGAAACCATTGTCCGACAGTGGCCGATTGATGGGTTTTGAAATGTGGACGAAAATGTAACCCAAGTCTTTTGGCCTTGCTCACCATCCATTGAATATTCGCTTTCGCTCGTACCTCATGTATAATTAAGGTTGGTCGCTTAATCGTTATGGGCTTCATCTATCAGCATTTTAATCATTTCTAGAAAATAAGCCCCATTGTCAAACCCATACCAACTCATAGATCGGGTTTCATACTTAGGAAGATCATACCACTTATCCTTTGGTACATAGCCAATATATCCTCCATTAAAAGAAGTTAAAATCAAATGTAATTGTTTCGATGCCGCATATTCATACAACTCCATCGCCAGCTCACCAGAAAAATCGCAAGGCAAGCCTATCATTAATACATCATTGAGCTGCAGCAGCGAGATTTCGGCGGCGTACTCACCAAACGCCCAATTAAAAATCCAAGGCCTTAAGGCAAGATGCTGTGAAATTTTAACCATTGGATCTCTTAAAAATAAAGGAAATCTCAAAGACCGTAATTTCAAATCATTTTGATACGGCAATCCAAACTGTTGTAGCAACGCGATCTGTGCAGAAAGTTCATGTCCTAGGTAATTGCTGCCTTCAAATTGCCTCAAATCATTACTGTTTGGTCCCATACTTGCGACGGCGCCCGCACTATAAGCAGCATAGGTTAAATTAGTTTGATTGATTAATTCATCAACCAAAATTCCAGGATAATCTCTTGACATTTCATGGTTGGTTCCTCCTAAACAAGTCGCGTGCGCGCTAAATACAAGATGCAATCCTTCTTGTCCGCCCGACTTCAAGCCCAGTATTTTAAGGCTAGGATCTACTAGGCCCTCGGCGCCAACGAGTCTGTTTCGAACCAAGCTAGGCACAATCAATTCGCTATAACCCATTGCTCCAAAATTAAGTGTTGCCTCCGCTATTTGAATACTGAGAATCATTTTATCAACGATGTGCTGTACATATTTTTGATCATAGGTTCCCGCAATTAAATTTCCCACAAGGCCCGGCGCCCAACCCCCCATACTCGAATGCGAATGAGTCGCCGTCAAAAATACTTGCGACAATTGCCAGTCTATTGTTTTTAATTTTTCTTCTAGCAAATTGGTAATCTCAGGATGAATGATCAATAGATCGGCAGTTACCAACGCCGCCTTCATGGTACCATTGCTAAAAATAACGGTATTGACAAAAATCGAATCATGAACCGCCGTCATTTCTTTAGGTTTTCGGTTACCATAACCAGCCAAAGGCACCAATCCGTAAGGCGTCAAATTGACCTGGGACCATCCGATTAATAAGGTGTCACCTCCTGTCCATTTGGGGAAATCTTGTCGTACGTCCTTGAGCTCACTAGTCATCTTTTGATAGAAATCAAGTTCGATATAAGGTGTTCTGTCTACCCATGTAACGGTAGCCATTGTCAAAACGGCAATGATACTGAGCAACACGACTAAAGTTTTTTTAAATATCCCGCTAAGTTTTTTCATCGGCATTTCAGGCATCAGCTACTTTTTGATTACGAATATCCATTATCTGCTACCAAAAGCAGTGCTGCTGTGGCGATTATTTATAAATAGAAAAATTAAAATCATCCTGCCCAGCTCTCTCGATCAAGACTTCTGTATTGAATCGCTTCAGCCAAATGCTCAATTTGAATTTTCTCTGCCCCAGCAAGGTCGGCTATCGTTCTTGAAACTTTCAATATGCGATCATAGGCGCGGGCCGAGAGCCCTAGCTTGTCCATGGCGATTTTTAAGAGCACTTTACCGCCCCCATTAATGGTGCAAATATTCTTGACCATTTGAGCATTCATCATGGCATTGTGATGGATCCCCAGCTGGTCTTTAAATCGCTCCTTTTGTAAGGTTCGTGCCATTGCTACCCGCTTGCGGATCTCTGCACTGGATTCACTCTTTCGGTTTGACGTCATCTGATCAAAGGAAACAGGGGTCACCTCCACATGAAGATCGATTCGATCCAGTAGCGGTCCGCTGATTTTGTTCAAGTACCGTTGAACCGTCCCAGGCGGACAAACACATTCCTTTTCTGGATGATTATAAAAACCACAAGGGCATGGATTCATACTAGCAATCAACATAAAGTTGGCAGGATATTCAATCGATACCTTGGCCCTAGAAATGGTGACTCTACGCTCTTCAAGTGGCTGACGCATCACCTCAAGGGCAGATCTTTTGAATTCCGGCAACTCATCCAAAAACAAGACACCATTGTTGGCTAATGATATCTCCCCTGGCTGCGGAATCCCACCACCTCCTACCAAAGACGAATCTGTGATTAGTAAATTGATAGGAGGTTATATTATATTTAACTTTAAGTTTTTACTAGATAAAGGGGAATTAAAGTTTTATCAAAAATAACATTACTTTTTTCATTCATTTTTTATCGTTTTCATACACTTCGTAATACTTATATAAGATACTGG
>JABMNK010000046.1 GCA_013204595.1 Flammeovirgaceae bacterium | reverse complement strand
TCAATAACAACACTCTCATTAATTACCACATACGGTGCTATACGGATATTCTTGTCTAATTTTGTATTTTCACCCACTATTAGTGACACATGAATATCTGGGAAAAAATCAGTTTTTTTCATAAGGAAATTAGAGACCAGTGCAAAGGCAATATATGGATCATCAACTATGATTGATGGGCCGGACCAATCATCTAAATCCCCTTCCCTAAGAATCATTAAGCCAGCAATTGATGACTTAAGTTGACTTCTATATTTTTTGTCTGCATAAAAAGAAACGGACTTTTGGTTCGCTGAGGTAATTGAGGAGGCATTATCCACTTCTACATATGGATGACTACAATCTCCATCAACTAATACCGAAAGTTCTTTAGCGGTTGCATGAGGCATTATTTAACTTTTATTTTACTGTTCCTAATGCTTTAATAACAGCATTGGTAATATCAACGTTCTCGGATGCGTAAGCTACTCCGCTATACAAAATAAGGTCATACTTATCTTTTTTAGCCAACTCTTCAATAGCAATGTTTACTTTTCCTTGTAAGGAGTTAATTTCTTCGCGTCTTCTTAAATCTATATCTTCCCTGAGCTCTCTTTCATCTCTTTGTAAATCAATTCTTAAGGTTTGTAACTCTTTAGCTTGTTTTTCTTTTTCAGCATCAGCCATGGTTATGCTATTTTTTTTGTAATCATCTTCTTTTGCTTGCATGGTTGCTATTGATTTTTTTAGTTTGTCGGTTTTGGCTTTAAATTCTTTTTCTAATTTTTTATTACTAACGATAGTCTGTGGAGCTTCTTTTAGGATTTGATCTACCTTAACAACACCAACTTTTATTTCTGAATATGCAATATTGATATGAATTAATATTGCACATAGGATTAATGACATTTTTTTCATAGATAATTCTCCAGACTAGTTAATTAAAAATTAGTGCCCATACCGAACTGCAGCGTTTGTGTCTTATCATTTGCATCATCATTTAATGGTGCTGCAAATGATATGTTAAGAGGGCCAAATGGAGACAACCAGAGTGCGCCTATACCAGCTGAATAACGCATTTCTGATGATACAAATGAGTTTGAAAATACCCCCCCCGAGTCAATAAATGCACTCAACCTAAAGCTATCATTATTTTTCATTCCAGGCACAGGAAAGAATGTTTCGGCGCTAAGATTAACAAGTTTTTTACCTCCATAAGTAACAAAGTCTTTATAGCTTGAGTCGTAAGTCTTCTCTCCAATTGAGCCCTCCTTGTAGCCTCTCACTGACTTAGAGCCCCCAGTTTTGAAATTTTTAAAGAAAGGTAGTAACTCGCCTCCATAGCTGTCCGCATAACCAAAGTCGCTTGATAGACGGGTAGATATATTGCTTGAATGTTTGAAAAACTTTTCAGCACTAGCTTTTATTTTGTAATACTTCATATCAAGAACTGGCACTGTAATGTCCGCTGTGATTGAATACTTAACGCCATTTGTTGGGAAAATTAGATTGTCTCGAGTGTCACTTGTGAATCCGGTGTAAAGCAACAAGGAGTCAGATGAACAGTTTAACGAGCCTTGAGACGAAACAGAAGAGCAATAATCCTGATAACCCTGTGGGGCATCTGTACTTAATTCAAGGTCCGTCAGATCCATTGTGCTTCCAACTATAATGGTCTCTTTTTCATTAAGAGGAACCCCAAAACTTAAACCAAGGCCATAAGATGAAGTGTCATAGGTTCCTGTTCCCAATTCCTTTGTGTTGACATCTTTCCTATAAACCGAAAATCCTCTTGAAATACCATCATCAGTAAAATAGGGGTCTGTAAATGACAGGGAGTATGTTTTATTAACACTTCCAGTGCTAATTGATGAGGACACATTATTTCCTGTGCCTAAAAAATTTGCCTGCGTCACACCAAATGAACCGACTAGACCTTCGCTTGAACTAACCCCGGCCCCTATACTAAGTTGACCAGTATTTCTTTCCTCAACTTTAACATTTATGTCAATTTGATCAGGTACCCCAGGGACGCTCGGCGTCTCTATATCAACTTTATCAAAAAACTGTGTTCGTGTAAGTCTAGTTTTTGAGCGATCAATGTCTTCCTGAGAAAACCACGACGATTCAACCTGCCGCATTTCTCTCCGGATAACCTTGTCCTTGGTTTTCTCGTTACCAACAATATTAACTCTTCTTACGTATACTTTTTTCCCAGTCTCAATATGAAAATCAAAAGCCACTACGTTATTTATTTTATCAATACTTGGAATAGCGTTTATATTAGCAAACGCATAGCCATAATTACCTAATTTTTTAGTGATATTAGAAGTCGATTCATTTACTAATTTCCTATTAAATAGATCACCTTCCTTAATTAAGAGCTCACTCTTTAACTCTTCTAATGTTGCCGAATTATATGAGTCAGCAATTTTATTCTCTGGAATTTTACCTAATATTTTGATTGCCCCAATTGTGAACCTCGAGCCTTCATCAACACTTATTGCAATATATATATTTTTTTTATTCTTTGAAATACTAACGACTGTTGAACTTATCTTGAAATCAAGATAACCCCTATCCATATAAAAAGATTTTATTTTTTCAAGATCACCAGATAGCTCCTGCTTAGAGTATCTGTCGTCTTTATTCCACCATGACATATAGTTGGTTGTCTTTAATGCAAGCTGACCTAATAAGTCTTCCTTGTTAAAAGCATTAACCCCAACAATATTAATTGATTTAATTCTTGAAATTTTTCCTTCTTCTATATAAAAATTAATATTCACCCTATTCCTATCTAAAGGAACCACTTCTGAAATTACGCTGGCAGTATATTTACCGTTAGAAAGGTACTGGTTGGCTATTTCTTGTTCGGCCTTGTTTAGATCAGAATTATCAAACGTTAAGCCACTCGCAATGTTCATGTAGGCTAATCCCTCTTTTAGCCGATCAGGCTGAAAAGTTTCGGTGCCATGAAAATTAATCTCATTAATTATAGGCCTCTCGCTCACTGAAATTACAATTACTGAACCCACTCTCTCTACAGCAACATCTTTAAATTGTCCTGTTTTGTATAATAAACTTATTGCTTCGGAAAAGTTAATGGCGCTAATGTCATCATTAATTTCAAACGGGATATTATTAAATACTAGTCCCGGATCAATTCTTTGAAGGCCTTCGATTTGAATG